>NZ_JAPTFO010000047.1:0-35003 GCF_030985515.1 Stenotrophomonas sp. Sm10 | reverse complement strand
GGCCGCGGGCCGGCAACGCACGCCCTCAGGCCCCCTCACGCCCGGTGTGGGGTACCCAGGTACTCGGCGCTCTGCATTTCGATCAGGCGCGAGGCGGTACGCTCGAAGGCACCTGTTACTCATGTTCTGCTTCTGCGCGAACACGGAATTTCTGACTGCCTTGTGCCAGAAGAATCTGGGGCTTCTACACATGAGCAGACTACGCTTCGATCAACCCCAGCGCTTCGCCCAAGCCTTCAACAAATCCGGCTTGCTCACCTGAATACTCCATTGCGATGCTTTCAAACTGCACGCACAAAGACGATTTGGAATCCACGTCCATCATTTGCAATGTGGAAGCCAATCGTTCGAGCCCCTGCACTGCAGCATCTGGATCCAATACGTCATCCGTCGAAAACTCGAGGAAGATGGCAAGCTCAACGATCGCTCGCGCAACGTGCTTGTTGATTTCCTGACTCATGATTCACCCTAACCGGAATACTTGAAGCAGCCGAGCGTGGGCTCGGCTCTACAACCAGCAGAACCCCTCACGCCCGGTGCGGGGTACCCAGGTACTCGGCGCTCTGCATTTCGATCAGGCGCGAGGCGGTGCGTTCGAACGCGCCCTGCAGGCGCTGGCCGGTGTACAGCTCGATCGGCGAGGTGCTGGCGGTGCAGACCAGATTGACGTGGCGGTCGTACAGCTCGTCGATCAGGTTGACGAAGCGGCGCGCGGCATCCTCATTCAGGCGGTCGAAGGCGGGAATGCCGCCCAGCAGCACCGTGTTGAACTCGTGCGCGATCTCGATGTAGTCCGAGGGCCCGCGCGGGCCTTCGCACAGCGCGGCGAAATCGAACCAGGCGATGCTCTTGCCACGGCCGCGCACCGGAATCTTGCGGCCCTCGATCTCGATGTTGCCGGGCTTGGCCGGCTGGCCGCCGCTCAGCTCGTTCCAGCGCGTGGCCAACCATTGATCGCTGTCGGCCGCCAGCGGTGCGCGGTATACCGGCGAGCGGGTCAGCGCGCGCATGCGGTAATCCTCGGTACCTTCGGCGTACAGCTCGACGCAGAAGCGCTGCAGCAGGGCAATGGCCGGCAGGAAGCTCTCGCGCTGCAGGCCGTTGAGGTACAGGTTCTCCACTGCGGTGTTGGAGGTGGTGACCAGGGTCACGCCCTCGGCGAACAGGCGCTCCAGCAGCCGCGCCAGCAGCATCGCATCGCCGATGTCGGTGACGAAGAACTCGTCCAGCACCAGCACGCGCAGGTTGCTGCGCCATTCCTGGGCGATCTTCGCCAGCGGGTCGCTCTGGCCCTGGTGCTCGCGCAGGCGCTCGTGGACGCTGCGCATGAAGCGGTGGAAGTGGGTGCGGTACTTCTGCTTGATCGGCAGCCCGTCGTAGAACAGGTCGACCAGGAAGGTCTTGCCGCGGCCGACACCACCCCAGAAGTACAGGCCCTTGACCGGCTCGGGCTTCTTCCAGAACGAGGACAGGCGGTCCAGCCAGCCATCCTCGGCACTGTCCAGCAGGCCCAGGTGGATGCGGTCCAGCTCGGCCAGCGCCGCATGCTGGGCCGGGTCGTTCTGCCAGTCGCCACGGGCAACCCCTTCCGCATACCGCTGCGACGGGGTCAGCTCGGTTGCACTCATGCCGCCGCGCCCAACCAATGCTTCACGCCGTGGGTCAGCGCGCCACGCAGGTCGATCAGCTTGCGGTGGAAGAAGTGGCTGGTCTCGGGCATGCGCACCAGCTCATGCGGGAAGTCCAGCGTGTCCAGCCACTGGTAGACGGCCTGCGGGTCGACGATCTCGTCCTGCTCGCCCTGGATCACCAGCCAGCGGGCCGGCGGTGCGATACCGTCGAAATCCCAGCGACCGGCCGGTGGCGCGATCGAGATCAGCGCCTCCGGCTGCAGCGCGGCAGCCGCCTTCAGCGACACGAACGAACCGAAGCTGAAACCGGCCAGCCACAGCCGGTCGTGCGGGCGCTGGCTGCGCACCCAGGCGGCGACCGCCTTCAGGTCATCCTGCTCGCCCACGCCGCCGTCGAAGGTACCAGCCGAAGCGCCGACGCTGCGGAAATTGAAGCGCACCGTGGCGATGCCCAGCTCGCGCAGGGTGGTGGCGGTCATGGTGACCACCTTGTTGTGCAGGGTGCCACCCTCGGTGGACAGCGGATGGCAGACGATGGCCACGATCGGCTGCACCGGTACATCGGCCTTGGGCAGGTCGACGACCACTTCCAGCGGGCCGGCCGGGCCGTCCAGTTCGAGGCAGGCGGTTTCGCCGGGGGCGACGGGGAACGAAGGCTTGTGCATGGCACCATGATACCGTCCCCCGCCCCTGACCTGTGCCCGCCCCATGCTCTACCTGTCCTTGGCCGTGATCTGCAGCGTGCTGGTTTCGGTGTTGTTGAAGGTGGCCGGACGCCGCCAGCTGGATGTTTCGCAGATGGTCACCTGGAACTATCTGGTGGCGGCAACGCTCACCGCCGTGGTACTGCAGCCGCCGCTGGATGCACTGCGCGCGCCGCATGCGCCGTGGCTGTCATTGCTGGCGCTGGCGGTGGTGCTGCCGTCGATCTTCCTGGTGCTGGGCCGCGCGGTGGCGGTGGCCGGCATCGTCCGCAGCGACGTGGCGCAGCGGCTGTCGCTGCTGCTGTCATTGGCGGCGGCCTTCCTGTTCTTCGGCCAGACCGCCACGCCGTGGAAGCTGGCTGGGCTCGCCCTGGGCCTGCTGGCGATGGTGGCCATCAGCCTGCGTCCGCGCGGCCCGACCGTAGCGTCCTCGCCCGGTGCCTGGGGCTGGCTGCTGGGCGTCTGGGCCGGGTTCGCGGTGGTGGACGTGCTGCTCAAGCAGGTGGCGCTGTCGGGCACACCGTCGATGGCGGCGGTGCTGGCCAGCTTCAGCGTGGCCTTCGTGCTGATGCTTGCGTTGCAGCTGTGGCGGCATTTCAGTGGCTGCAGCCGGCTGGCCTGGCGCAACCTCGGCGCGGGTGCACTGCTGGGCCTGCTCAATGGCGGCAACATCCTTTTCTATGTGCAGGCGCACCAGGCGATGCCGGACAGCCCGGCTACCGTGTTCGCCGGCATGAACATCGGCGTGGTGGTGCTGGGCGCGCTGGTAGGCATGTTCGTCTTCGGCGAGGCCACCACGAAGTGGAACCGCGCCGGCCTGGCACTGGCGGTGCTGGCGATCGGACTGATCGCCTGGGGGTGAGCGTTGGTTGCGGCGGGCCATTTCCGCGCCCGCGGTGGGATGTCACTTTTCTTTTCGCGCGAAAAGAAAAGTAACCAAAAGAAACGCGCCGCCAGCCGCGAGCCGGTGCTGTGCACCGGTTCCCTGCGCTTCTCGGTGAACCAGGGGACGGCGCCGAACTCGCTGCGCTCAGACATCGGCGCCTCTTCGCCCCTGATCCACTTGCGATGCTCGGCTCGCTGGAAGGCGGACTGGTAGATCAAAAGCAAAGGCGGCATCCGTGCCGATCAAGGTCCCTACCAGAGCAGATCCCCGGCGAACCCTATCTGTCGAAACCCAGCAGCAGCGGGTCGTGGTCGGAGCTGCGCCACGGGCCCTGCACGTTGCGGCCCTGGTAGCCGCTGGCGTCCTGCTCGTCGGCATTGCTGTGCCATTCGGCGGCACCGCGCAGGCGCTTGGCCATGCCCGGGCTCAGCAGTGCATGGTCGAGGCGGCCGGTATAGCCGTTGTAGACGTAGCTGTAGGGATGCTCGACCTTGGCGACCTTGAATGCGTCCTGCCAGCCCAGGTCACGCAGGGTGCGGATCGGGTCTTCCATCGCGTAGGCATTGAAATCGCCCAGCAGCACCGCGTCCCTGGCACCGGTACCGGTCGGGTCGGTCTGCAGCCAGGCATGCAGCTGCTGCGCCGAGGTCACGCGGGTCGCGTTCCAGCAGCCCTGGTTGTCGTTGCGGTCGGCGTCGGCACCGGCGGCGTCGCGGCAGCCCTTCGACTTGAAGTGGTTGGCAACCACCACGAACGGCGCGCCCTGCTTGCCCTGGAAGGCCTGCGCCAGCGGCACGCGGCTGTGTTCGACGAACGGACCACCGGTCAGCGTGGCCGGCTTGCCCAGCGGCTGCAGGCGGCTGCTGCGGTAGATGATGCCAACCCGGATCGGATTGTCGCCGGGGCCGTTGCCGGCATCGACGAAGCGCCAGTCGCCCTGCGCGCCACGGTCGCGGTTGAGCGCATCGACCAGTTCGGCGATGGCCGACTGCGGGCCGTAGCCATCGTTCTCCAGTTCCATCAGCGCAGCGACATCGGCGCCCAAGGCGTTGACCGTGGTGACCAGCTTGGCCACCTGCGACTTGTGCTCGTCCAGGGTGCGCGCGCCGCGCAGGGTCGGGAAGCCACCGCCCTGGCCGTCACCATTGAAGAAGTTCTCCAGGTTGAAGGCCGCCACATGCAGGCTGCCCGGCACGGTCGGCACCGCCGGGCGCTTCAGCTCCGGCAGCTTCAGCGCTCCCTCGACCTGCAGGCGCGGATGGCCCTGCGCATCCACGCGCACGATGCCCTCCACGTTGCGCAGCTGCATGCCGGTGCGCAGCACCGGGTTGCCCGGCAGGTAGGGCACGCTTGCGGGGTCGCGGGCGTCACTGCCATTTTCCAGTACCAGCCGGCGACGCTGGTTGTCGGCCATCACCTGCTCGTAGCCGGCGGTGCCCGGCGCAGCCACTTCGGTCGGCTGCCAGAGGCGGCCGTCGAAGGCCACGGTGAGCTGGCCGAAGCGCTCCAGGCCATCGGTACCGGCCAGGGTGAGCGGTGCGGCGATGCGCACGCGCTGGCCATCCAGCGCGCGCCAGTCGGCCGGTGCGGCGGTCAGCACCACGGTGGCGCTGCTGCGCGCGACAGCGGGCGTCGTAGCTGATGCGGCCTGCGGCTGGGCCTGGGCAAAGGCGCTGGCCGGCAGCAGCAGGGACAGGGCAAGAGCAAGGGAACGGCGGCGCATCGACGGGCGATTCCAGTGAAGAGGGCGCACAGACTAACCCTGAAATGCGGAGATCCGCCTGCGCGGCGGGGGCACAGGGGCAATCAGGCCTCGGTGGGCAAAGCCGTGTGGGATTGCAGAGCCGAGCCGATGCTCGGCTGCGTCTTCTCCGTTCGCCCGGAACCGCAGCCGAGCGTGGGCTCGGCTCTACAGCAGGCCGCGTGTTGCGGCGGCTATTTCAGGTTGCCCAGCATCCAGTCCACGGTGGCGTGGATCTGTTCTTCGGTCAGGGCCGGGTTGCCACCCTTGGGCGGCATGATGCCGCCATCCGGGCCGGTATAGCCCTCGATGGCGTGCTTGTAGAGGGTGTCCTTGCCCTGCGCGATGCGCTTGTCCCAATGCGAGTGGTCCAGCGTCGGTGCCATGCCCACGCCGGTGGTATGGCAGGCGGTGCACAGGTTGTCGAAGATCACCTTGCCATCCTTGGTGCCGCCGTAAGCCACCTGCGAAGCAGCCTTGGCCAGCGCGGCGGCCTTGGCCGCAGCCTGCGCGGCGGCGCCGGTGCTGCCGGCATAGACCGCGCCGGTGGGCGAAATGCGCTGTTCGGTGCGCTTGGCCGCGGTCGGCGATACTTCGGGTGGAATCCGGGTGTGGATGTAGGCGGCAAGGAGGATGAGGCCGAGGGTGATGGTCGCCAGCAGCGCGATCACCATGGAGAAGCGTTTCAGGAACTCCAGATCGTAATTCCGCACTCTTCGTTACCCCTGGCTGATAGTCGTTGGACCACGGCTGAGCGACTGCGTGATGGGCCGAGTATAGAACGCGCTATGCGTGCGACAACAGGCGTCATGCTGGTGCGGCGCAGCATGCGGCCGTGGCCGCATGCGGGTAGCGCCGGGCCGTGCCCGGCGAGCGCGAAGCGCGGCAACAACGGTCGAGGATGGCAACAGCCGCCGGACATGGCCCGGCGCTACCGAATTGCCGGGGCACCGATCGCGCGCAGGCAGAAGCTGCAGATTGCGTTCACCAGTGCATCTTCGTCGCGGTGTGCTTCGCGGCTTGGCGCGGTCGGGCCGACCATCGCCTCGGTGAAGGCGCCGACCAGGCACGCAGCGGCCACATGCGCGTCCTGCGCAGGCAGCTCACCGGCCGCCACGCCCTCCTCCACCAGCCGCAGGAACACGTCGCCGAAGGCGCGACGACCGCGCATGCGCTCGGCTTCCACGTCCGGGTCGACCGGTTCGACGATGAAGGCGTGCGCCAGCCCCGGCCCAGCCAGGGCACGGCGTACGAAGGCGGTGATCGCCAGCCGCAGGCGCTCGCTGGCCGCCTCCGGGCCACTGGCGATGCGCTCCATGATCGCCACCTCGTGGGCCACCGCGGCGTTGAGCACCTCCACGAACAACTCGGCCTTGGACGGGAAGTGCCGGTAGATCAGGCCGGTGGACACCCCCGCCTGGGTCGCCACGGCGGTCACCGGGGCATTGCGCCAGCCGCCAGTGGCGACCAGTTCACGGGTGGCCAGCAGGATCCGTTCACGGGCCCCGGCCAGGCGTTCTTCCATCAGTGCAGAGCGTTTGTAGGCCATGTTTTGATTCTGGTTTCAATTTTTGAATTTGTATTCACTTCTTATCCGAACCCCGCTACGCTGGGGTCCAATCGCCCGTGCGGGCAGCGGTCCTGCAGACCGCCGCCCGCTCCCCCGCCGGGTGCGTCCATTTCCTGCCATCCCGTCGTGGAGCCACCACAATGCACGTGCCATCCCTGAACTTCGACCTTGGCGAAGACATCGACCTGCTGCGCCAGAGCGTGGCCCATTTTGCCGCCGCCGAGGTCGCGCCGCTGGCCGCCGAGGCCGATGCCAGCAACCAGTTCCCGCTGGCTCTGTGGCCGAAGCTGGGCGAACAGGGCCTGCTCGGCCTCACCGTGGAAGAAGCATACGGTGGTACCGGCATGGGCTACCTGGCCCACGTGGTGGCGATGGAAGAAATCTCGCGCGCTTCCGGTGGCATCGGCCTGTCCTATGGCGCGCACTCCAACCTGTGCGTGAACCAGCTGCGCAAGAACGGCAACGAAGAACAGAAGCAGCGCTTCCTGCCCGGCCTCTGCAATGGCAGCCTGGTCGGTGCGCTGGCGATGAGCGAGCCGGGGGCCGGTTCGGACGTGGTGTCGATGAAGCTGCGCGCCGACAAGCGCGGCGACCGCTACGTGCTCAACGGCAACAAGATGTGGATCACCAACGGCCCGGATGCTGACGTGCTGGTGGTCTATGCCAAGACCGACATGGAGGCCGGCGCCAAGGGCATCACCGCGTTCCTGGTCGAGAAGGGCATGAAGGGCTTTTCCACCGCGCAGAAGCTGGACAAGCTGGGCATGCGTTCTTCGCCCACCTGCGAGCTGGTGTTCCAGGACTGCGAGATTCCCGAAGAGAACGTGCTGGGCCAGGTTGGCGGTGGCGTGCGCGTGCTGATGTCCGGCCTGGACTACGAGCGCGTGGTGCTGTCCGGTGGCCCGCTGGGCCTGATGGCCGCGGCCATGGACGTGGTGATGCCGTACGTGCACGAGCGCCACCAGTTCGGCGAGCCGATCGGCAGCTTCCAGCTGATCCAGGCCAAGATCGCCGACATGTACGTGGGCCTGGGTGCCTGCCGCGCGTATGTCTATGCCGTGGCACGCGCCTGCGACCAGGGCCGCACCACCCGCCAGGACGCCGCCGGTGCCATCCTGTACGCCGCCGAGAAGGCCACCTGGCTGACCGGCCAGGCGATCCAGATCCTCGGCGGCAACGGCTACATCAACGAATACCCGACCGGCCGCTTGTGGCGCGACGCCAAGCTGTATGAAATCGGCGCCGGCACTTCGGAGATCCGCCGCATGCTGATCGGCCGCGAACTGTTCCAGCGCACCCTGTAAGGCCAACGCGATGACCGTCCTGAACAGCCAGCTGCAACCGGGCAGCGAAACGTTTGAAAGCAACCGCGCGGCGATGCAGGCCGTGGTCGACGACCTGCATGCCACCCTCGCGCGCACCGCGCTGGGTGGCAGCGAAGCCGCACGCGCCAAGCACACCGCGCGTGGCAAGCTGCTGGTGCGTGACCGCATCGACGCCCTGCTCGACCCCGGCAGCGCCTTCCTGGAAATCGCGCCGCTGGCCGCGCACGGCATGTACGAAGACGCCGTGCCGGCCGCTGGCGTAGTGGCCGGCATCGGCCGCGTGAGCGGCGTGGAATGCGTGATCGTGGCCAACGATGCCACGGTCAAGGGCGGCACCTACTACCCGATGACGGTGAAGAAGCACCTGCGCGCGCAGGAGATCGCCGAACAGAACCACCTGCCGTGCATCTACCTGGTCGATTCCGGTGGCGCGTTCCTGCCACTGCAGGACGAAGTCTTCCCCGACCGCGATCATTTCGGCCGGATCTTCTACAACCAGGCCAACCTGTCGGCGCAGGGCATTCCGCAGATCGCCTGCGTGATGGGCAGCTGCACCGCCGGTGGTGCGTATGTGCCGGCGATGAGCGACGAGACGGTGATCGTGCGCGAGCAGGGCACGATCTTCCTCGGCGGCCCGCCGCTGGTGAAGGCGGCCATCGGTGAAGTGGTGACGGCCGAGGAACTGGGCGGTGCCGACGTGCACACGCGCATCTCCGGCGTGGCCGACCACATGGCCGACAACGATCTGCAGGCGCTGGCACGGGTGCGCGCAATCATCGCCCAGCTGAACTGGCGCAAGCCGGAACCGGCGATGGCGGTACAGCCTTCCGAGGAACCACTGCTGCCGGCGCATGAACTGTATGGGGTGATTCCCGCCGATACGCGCAAGCCCTACGACGTGCGCGAAGTGATCGCACGCCTGGTCGATGGCTCGCGCTTTGACGAGTTCAAGCCGCGCTATGGCGCAACACTGGTTACCGGCTTCGCGCATCTGAACGGCTACCCGATCGGCATCATCGCCAACAACGGCATCCTGTTCTCCGAGTCGGCACTGAAGGGCGCGCACTTCATCGAGCTGTGCACCCAGCGCAACATCCCGCTGGTGTTCCTGCAGAACATCACTGGCTTCATGGTCGGCCGCAAGTACGAACAGGGCGGCATCGCCAAGGACGGCGCCAAGCTGGTATTGGCGGTGGCCTGCGCCAAGGTTCCCAAGTTCACCGTGGTCATCGGCGGCTCGTTCGGTGCCGGCAACTACGGCATGTGCGGCCGTGCGTACTCGCCCAACTTCCTGTGGATGTGGCCGAACGCGCGCATCGGCGTGATGGGCGGCGAGCAGGCCGCCAGCGTGCTGGCCACGGTCAAGCGCGATGGCATCGAGGCCAAGGGCGGCCAGTGGCCGGCGGCGGAGGAAGACGCGTTCAAGGCACCGATCCGCGAGCAGTTCGAGCAGCAGGGCCACCCGTACTACGCCAGCGCGCGCCTGTGGGACGACGGCGTGATCGATCCGGCCGACACCCGCCGGGTACTGGCCCTGGCGCTGTCGGCCAGCCTCAACGCCGCCCCGCAGCAGACGCGCTTCGGCGTGTTCCGCATGTAACCCGTGCCATGACCGAGCACGCTCCCATGAAGCCCGTTGCCATGTTCACCAAAGTCCTGATCGCCAATCGCGGCGAAATCGCCTGCCGCGTCATCGCCACCTGCCGCCGCCTCGGCATCGCCACCGTGGCGGTATATTCCGATGCCGACCGCAACGCGCGCCACGTGCGCCTGGCCGACGAAGCCATCCACATCGGTCCGGCCGCCGCGCGTGAGAGCTACCTGCGCGGCGATGCGCTGCTCGACGCGGCACGCGCGACCGGCGCGCAGGCGATCCACCCCGGCTACGGCTTCCTGTCCGAGAATGCCGACTTCGCCGATGCCTGCGCCGCCGCCGGCATCACCTTCATCGGGCCGCCGGCCAGCGCGATCCGCGCGATGGGCGACAAGAGCGCGGCCAAGGCGCTGATGGCCAAGGCCGGCGTACCGCTGACCCCGGGCTACCACGGCGACCAGCAGGCACCGGACTTCCTGCGCACGCAGGCCGACGCCATCGGCTACCCGGTACTGATCAAGGCCAGCGCCGGTGGCGGTGGCAAGGGTATGCGCAAGGTCGAGCGCAGCGAGGACTTCGTCGATGCGCTGGCCAGCTGCCAGCGCGAGGCGGCCTCGGCGTTCGGCAATGACCACGTGCTGGTCGAGAAGTACGTCGAGCGCCCGCGCCATATCGAGATCCAGGTGTTCGGCGACAGCCACGGTGACGCGGTGTACCTGTTCGAGCGCGACTGCTCGGTGCAGCGCCGCCACCAGAAGGTGCTGGAAGAAGCGCCGGCCCCGGGCATGAGCGCGGAACGTCGTGCTGCGATGGGCAAGGCGGCGGTCGATGCCGCGCGCGCGGTGGGCTATGAAGGTGCGGGCACGGTGGAGTTCATCGCCGGCCCGGACGGCGATTTCTACTTCATGGAAATGAACACCCGCCTGCAGGTCGAGCACCCGGTCACCGAGTACATCACCGGCACCGACCTGGTGGAGTGGCAGCTGCGCGTGGCCTCGGGCCAGCCGCTGCCGTTGCGCCAGGACCAGCTGGCCATCCATGGCCATGCGATCGAGGCGCGCCTGTACGCCGAGGATGCCGACCGTGGCTTCCTGCCGTCCACCGGCATCCTGCGCCGCCTGCGCCTGCCGGCACCGTCGACTCATGTGCGCGTGGATACCGGTGTCGAGGAAGGCGACAGCATCACGCCGTACTACGATCCCATGATTGCCAAGCTGATCGTCTGGGACGTGGACCGCGACGCCGCGCTGCGCCGCATGAGCCAGGCCCTGGCCGACTGCCAGGTGGTGGGCGTGACCACCAATGCCAGTTTCCTGCGCCGCCTGGTGAACACCGATTCGTTTACCCACGCCAAGCTGGATACCGCGCTGATCGAGCGCGAGCAGGCGGCATTGAGCCGGGTGGGTGACAGCGATGATGCGCTGTGGCTGCTGGCGGCGGTGGCCGCCGTGGCCACTACTGCAGGTGCAGCCAGCGACGCGCGCGATCCGCATTCGCCGTGGCAGTCACAGGACGGCTGGCGCCTTGGCGCGCCCGCGCCGCGCGTGCTGCCGCTGCAGCAGGGCGAACGCCGGCACACGCTGAAGGTGTGGGCGCAGGCCGATGGCTGGCGTGTGCAGTGCGATGACGCGGCACCCGTGCAGGTGGTCGGCACAGCCGATATGCGCGGGCTGGTGGTGCAGCTGGGCGGGCGCCGCTGGGCACTGCAGCTGCTGCGTGACGGAGACCAGCTGTACCTGTTCGGTGCTGACGGCCAGCATCGTTTCACCCTGCATGATCCGGTGGGCGAATCGGACCACGCCGTGGCCGATGCCGGCAGCCTGCTGGCACCGATGCCGGGCAGGATCGTCGCCACGCTGGTCGCCGCCGGTACCGAGGTCAAGCGCGGCACGCCGCTGGTGGTGCTGGAAGCGATGAAGATGGAGCACACCCTGCAGGCGCCGGCCGACGGGACGGTGAAGGGCTACCGCGCCAAGGCCGGCGACCAGGTCGGCGACGGCGCGGTACTGGTGGACTTCGAGGCGGTGTGAACGCTGGGGTGGCGACCGCTCAGCGGTCGTCGCCCGCTACCACCCGCCCGGCGGGATCGAATTCGGCCGTGTCCAGCGTGGCACTGCGCCAGCCCAGGCCGCAGATGGCCATCGCGCTCTGCCCGATGCCGTCGAAACCGAAGGCACGATCAACATCGGCATCGTTGATGGCCGCCGTCACGAACGCCGCCAGCCCGCGCTCGGTCGCACACAGGTACAGCAGCTGCGAGATGTGACCGACATCCAGCGTCACCGCACGATGCGCCTTGGCGTGGTTGCGGTACTTCCAGAAGCAGCGGTCATAGCGCGGCGCCAGCACCAGCAGCGCCGGCGCATCGGCGAACCACGCCTGCCCGGACAGCATCCGCCGCGCCAGCGCCGGCAGTGCCTGCGGCGGTGGCGAGGGCAGCGGCAGCACGGCGTGCTGCACCGGGTGGTAGTGGTACAGGCCCGGTGCCAGTCCTTCCACGTTCTGCACCAGCAGGAAGCCTTCGGTGGGATGCAGGCCGCCACCGGAAGGCACGTTCTTCTTCAGGAACTCGGTATCGCGCTCGACCTTCTGCACCGCGTGGGCCATCAGCGTGCGCTGCAGCACCTGGGCCAGCAACGGCAGCGGCAGCGCGCGCTGGGTATCGAAATTGCGGCAGGTGCTGCGGCGCGCCAGCAGTGTGTCGAACGGCGCCTCTTCGCTGCGCGGCAGCGGCTGGTAATCGCCCTGCATCGGCTGCACCACCGGCGGTGGCGGCCCGAGGCGCTGGCGCAGGCCGGCAGCGGTGTCCAACCCTTGCCGACGCATGTCCTCCACGCTGTCCACGGCCTGCCAGCGCGCATGACGATGGGCCAGCGCCGCCAGCGGCCACCACTGGCTGCGCCGCAAAGCCTCGTCGCGCAGCTGGTGCCCCACCTCGCTCGGTGGGTCGGTCAACAGCAGGCCCTGCTCGACCAGGCGGGCCAGCATGGCCGGGCAGGCATCGGCGGGCGGTTCGCACCAGCGGTGCGCACTGAGCTCGCCGAGCAGCTGGCGCTCCTCGGCGTCCACCGGCAGTGGCTGGTCCAGATGCGCGGCCAGGGCCACCCAGCTGATCTGGCTGTCCATCTCGGCGTGGCCCGCCAGCATCGCGCGCAGGTCGAGGGTGATCGCCTCGCGGGGCTCGAACATCAGGCTGGCGCAGCGGCGCAGGCGCATGGGATTCCTTCCTTCTGCCGCACAACCGGCATAGCAGCAACGACCGCAGCGCGGCCAACTTTAGCGACGTACGCAGCGCGGCCCTCAATGGCAGGCTGTCGCGGCCGATACGAGAACTTCAGCCTACGGACGATCCCCATGAGCACCCATCCCCGCCTTTCCGCCGCAGACGCCAGCACCCTGCTGGACCACCTGATCGGCAACGACGACTTCCGCAGCCACTTCACCGCTTCGCCGGCCAAGGCCCTGGCCTCGATCGGGCTGGACGGTGCGGTCGGCGAAAGCGACTGCATGAAGATCGGCACCCTGGCTTCGGTCGAGGAGCTGAGCCAGGTGCGTGACAGCCTGCAGGCCCACCTGTCCGGGTCGGTGGCGGCGATGACCGTGGTGTTCTGCTTCGAAGCGGGCAAGGTCGGCGAGCGCATCGACGGCTGACCCGTCATCAGGGCGCGCCGGCCGCGGCCGGCGATGCCCACGTGGACACGTCGTGCACATTCAGTGGTTGCCAGACCTGCATGGCGGTGACCTCGGCAATGGCCTGGCCGCGATGCTGGGACAGCCAGGCCTGCTCGCGGCGTACGGCAGCTTCATTGCCCTGTGCGCGCAGCGCGAGCAGCAGCACGACGTGTGCCTGCACCGGCTCGCTGCCATCGAGCATTGGCTCGATCAGGGCGCGGGCAGCTTCGGGCCGCTGCATCTGCAGTTCATCCACGGCGCTGACAATGCGCATCCAGCGATCGGCGACCGGACTGCGCAGGCTGCGCAGCAGCGGCCGCTGCTCGTCCAGCCAGCGTTTGGCCAGCTCGAACTGGCCCTGTCGCTGGGCCAGATGGACCAGAGCCAGCCATTGCAGGCCGCGGGCATGCAGCATGGGATCATCGCGCTGCTCCAGCAACGGATGCAGCAACGCAGCGATGGCCTGCAACTCGGCGCGGTCCGCGCTCGGGCACAGAGCTGCCACGCTGGCGTGCTGCAGCCGCTGCTGCACCTGGAAGTCGACCAGCGCCGGCGCCGACGCGTCGTCGCGTACCGCCTGCTGCATGGCCGCGCAATCGCGCTGCGTGGCCGCCAGCAGCAGCTGCGCACGCAGCTTCATGCGCTGCTGCAGGGCATCGTTGGCACGGATCTGCGGCAGCAGTTGGGCGGCCTTGGCGTACTTACCCTGCGCGACCAGCACGTCCACGCCGGTCTCATCGGCATCATCACGACCGCGCAGGACCTGTGCCTGGGCCAGTGTCTCGGCCGCAAGCTGCGGTTGGTTGGCGGCGATCTGTATCCGCACCAGGTGGATCAGCGGATACAGGCGCAGCGGATCCTGCGGCACCGCAGCCGCACGCGCGTAGGGTTCGGCCTCGCTGAACTGGTTGGCCTGCAGCAGGTACCAGGACGTGTTGGACAGCCCGGCGAACGAATCCGGGTAGACCTTGGCCAGCGTGCGCCAGCGCTCCAGCGCCCAGCCACCAGGCTCCAGTTCGGCCATCCAGGCCTTCAGGTACAGGCGCTCGCGTGGCGGCAACCGATCCTGCAGGTCCAGCGCGTGCTGCATGGCTTCGCGTGCGCGCCGCCCTTCATCGACGCGCGCATGCAGTTTGGCCACGCCCATGTAGGCCAGGGCGAAACCGGGATCAATATCGATTGCAGCCTGATAGAGGTTGCGCGCCTCCTCGAAGCGACGCTGGCCCAGTGCATTCTCGGCCAGCGCGAACGCTCGCAGTGCGCGAAGGTCCTGGGTCGATGCCCGCGGCAGCGGCAACGACTGTTCCAGGCTCGCCACCGATTCGCCCAGTCCGCGACGCAGGCGCCCGACCACGTCGTCCACCGCGAATACCATCTGGTCGGATCGATCCGTGGTGGCGGTGAACGTCTGGATCACCTGGCCGGTGCCGGGTGCGGCGACATCAATGGCCAGCTCGTAGCCACCGATCTTCTGCCGCACCGTCGGCAGCAGCACGGCGCGCGCGCCCTCCCGCACCGCCACGTTGGCCGCGGTATCGCGGCTGAGCCGGGTATCGCCCGAGAGCCGCGCCATTTCCAGGCTTTCGCGGATCTTGCCCTCCGACAGCACGTTCACGTAGCGCGACTGCTCCAGCGCGATCCGGATCGCGTGCCGCATCGAGTCGTCGAAAATCGGGTCGCCGGTGAGGTTGTCGACATCGCCAAGCACCACCCAGTCCCGCTCGGCGAACGCGATCGCCGGTTCCGACCGCAGCAGCAACCAGCCGCCCAGCACGGCCACCGTCAGCACCAGGCCCTCGGCGGCCAGCACCAGCGGCTGCCGCCACAGCGGCAGGTCACGGCGTGCCTTGGCAGTGGCGCGTGGCATGCGCAACGGCGCTGAACCGATCTCACCCACTTCGATTACTTCCTGCACCACCGGCATTCCCTTGAAGCGCCAACGGCCGTGCGACTTCCACAGCAGGCGCGCACCCCGTTCCCCCAGCGCGCCGGTGGCGCGACGGGTCAGCGATTCGGCCACCGCCGACAACAGGATCTGGCCAGGGCGGGCCAGCGTCATCAGGCGCGCTGCCATCGGCTTGGCCAGGCCTTCCACTTCCATCGACTTGGCGCCGGCCCGGACCGCCTCGGCACTGTTCTCCCAGGTCAGCACGTCACCCACATGCAGGCCTGCACGCGCGCGCAGTTCGATCGCCCGCTGCTGGCCCAGCGCGTGCAGTTCGCGCTGGTAGTCCAGGGCGAAGCCCAAAGCATCGATGGCCCGCTCGAACAGCATGAACAGGCCGTCGGAGCGATCGATCAGCTGGCCGTTCCAGCGCTGCTGCAGGACCAGCACCAGGCGGTCGTGTTCCTGGAACAGGCTGGCGGCCGCCACATCGCCGATCCGCTCGACCAGTTGCAGCGAATCACACAGATCGGTGAACAGCAGGGCGCGTAGCTGTGGGCTATGCGGGGCTGACGTTCCGTTGTCGCCGTCCATCGCCTGCGTCTCCCTATTGGCCGTCCGGATCATTCGCCCAGCGCAGGCAGTTGCCGCCATCGCGCTTGGCCTGGTACAGCGCGCGATCCGCGCGCGCGTACCACTCGCTCCAGCCTGCCTCCGGCGCCAGCAGGCACGCACCGATGCTGACCAGGCTGACATGCGGCGTACCGGGGCTGCGTTCGAGCAGGCCATGCACCGCGCTGAGGATGAACTCGGCCGCGTGCTGCACGATCTCGTGGTTGCCGCGGCGCAGGATGAGGCAGAACTCATCACCGCCAAGGCGGCAGGCCAGGTCATGCTCGCCGGCCATCGAGCGCAGGATGTTGCCCATGCTCTGCAGCACGCGGTCGCCGGCCTGGTGGCCGTGGCGGTCGTTGATCTGCTTGAAGCGGTCACAATCGATCAGCAGCAACGCCTGCGGCAGCCCCTCGGCACGCTCGCGGCACTCCTGCAGGTACAACGTGAGGCCACGGCGGTTGTGCAGCCCGGTCAGTTCATCGGTGCGCACCAGCTCGCGGGTATGGGTCAGCTGATGAGTGGTGATGTACAGGTTGTCCAGCGCGGTTTCCAGATCGTGGTTGCGGCGCCGCAGCTGGCTGATCAGGGCCTGTTCGTTGGTCAGCACGCGCATGATCGTGCGACGCAGGAAGTACGCCACCAGCCCGGGATCGGATTCGACCAAGCGGTGGAAATCGGCCGGCCCCAGCTCCAGGACATCGCAATCGACCAGCGCGCGCGCGCTGGCGCTGCGCAGGTGGTCGCCAACCAGCAGGCCCAGTTCGCCGAAGAACTCATACTGCCCGAGTGTCTTGATCACCAGGTCCTCGCCGAAGTCCAGTTCGATCTGGCCGTCGAGGATCACATACATGCGCTCGCCGCGGTGGCCCCGCTGGAACAGCCACTGTCCGGCATGAAGCTTGCATGGGCGGGCGAATCTGGCAAACAATGCCACCTCGGCATCCGACAACAGCGCATGCACGATCTCGGCCATCGCCACCCGGGCGATACCTGTCGTCATATCACTGTTCTCGGCCGCACCCCTGCCGGTCATTCCCTGCACCCGCCGCCAGCGTCCCCTGGTGAGCCGCGGAGCATAGCACCGCTTTAAAGTGTGCGCCCTATCTCATTTTGAGCCTCAGGGCGCTCTTGTGTGATGTGAAGATCGGTGGTGGCCCGTTCTGGTCACCCATGTCCGGGCAAAACCCCTGCTGGATCAATCCGATGCCGGGTTTCACAGGATTTCGGCCAAGTTGCGGCCAAGGGGGTGCGCCTGATTGACGCTGCCTGCCGGCCGCCGCGCCTTTGCACCGATACAACAACGCCGGCAGGTCCCCCGACCGGCCGGCACTACCGCATCACGCCGCGCGTTCGCTGCGCCCGCCATGGAACTGCTCTTCCTCGGTGGAGCCGGTCAGCGCGGTGGTCGACGACTGCCCCTGCTGGATCGCCTGGGTCACCGCATCGAAGTAGCCGGTACCGACTTCACGCTGGTGCTTGACCGCCGTGAAACCGCGCTCGGCCGCTTCGAACTCGGCTTCCTGCAGCTCCACGAAGGCGCTCATCTGGCGGCGTGCATAGCCGTGGGCCAGGTTGAACATGCCGTAGTTCAGCGCGTGGAAACCGGCCAGGGTGATGAACTGGAACTTGTAGCCGTAGCTACCCAGTTCGCGCTGGAACTTGGCAATGGTGGCGTCGTCCAGGTTCTTCTTCCAGTTGAAGCTGGGCGAGCAGTTGTAGGCCAGCAGCTTGCCCGGGAACTTCGCGTGGATCGCCTCGGCGAACTTGCGGGCGAACTCCAGGTCCGGCTTGCCGGTCTCGCACCACACCAGATCGGCATAGGGCGCGTAGGCCAGGCCGCGGCTGATCGCCTGGTCCAGGCCATTGCGGGTCTTGTAGAAGCCTTCCACGGTGCGCTCGCCGGTGGTGAACGGCTTGTCGTTGCCGTCGATGTCGCTGGTCAACAGATCAGCCGCTTCGGCATCGGTGCGCGCCACCAGCAGGGTCGGCACGCCCAGCACGTCGGCAGCCAGGCGCGCGGCGTTGAGCTTCTCGATGGCCTCGCGGGTCGGCACCAGCACCTTGCCGCCCATGTGCCCGCACTTCTTCACCGAGGCCAGCTGGTCTTCGAAGTGCACGCCGGCCGCACCGGCCTCGATCATCGCCTTCATCAGTTCGAAGGCGTTGAGCACGCCGCCAAAACCGGCCTCGGCATCGGCCACGATCGGCTGCAGGAAGTCGATGTCGTCCTTGCCTTCGGCATGATGCAGCTGATCGGCACGCAGCAGGGTGTTGTTGATGCGCTTGACCACCGCCGGCACCGAATCGGCCGGGTACAGCGACTGGTCCGGATACATCTGCCCAGCCAGGTTGGCGTCGGCCGCCACCTGCCAACCGGACAGGTAGATCGCCTTCAGGCCCGCCTTGACCTGCTGCATGGCCTGGTTGCCGGTCAATGCACCCAGCGCGTTGACGAACTCGCGCTCATGCAGCGACGCCCACAGCTTCTCTGCACCCAGGCGGGCCAGCGAATGCTCGATGTGGACGGTGCCGCGCAGGCGCACCACGTCGGCGGCGCTGTAGTTGCGCTGGATGCCTTCCCAGCGCGGGTTGGTGTCCCAGTCGTGCTGGATCTGTTCGGCAGTGGGCAGCTTGCTCATGTCTTTCTCCAGTTCGGTTAGTGCGTGCAGCGGGGAGTGAAACGGCAGGAGGGCCGGCAGTCGGTCAATCGATGCGCGCGTAGGCCGGCAGGGTCAGGAAATCGGTCAGTTCGTCACTGCGGCTCAGTTCGCCGAGCAGGGCGATGGCCTCGCCGATGCGCGCACCACCGGGCAGTACGGCGGTATCGCCCAGCCGTGCCGGCAGCTGCGAGAGGGTGGAATCCAGCAGCGCCAGATCGATCGCAGTGCCATCGTCCAGCTGCTGGCCCGGCGTATGCAGCCACTGCCACAGCTGGCTGCGGCTGATCTCGGCGGTGGCCGCGTCCTCCATCAGGTGATGGATCGGCACGCAGCCGTTGCCATCCAGCCACGCCGCCAGATAGCGCACGCAGACTTCCACGTTGCCCTCGAAGCCGGCGCGGGTGACGGTGCCCGGCGGCCGTGCGATCAGTTCGTCGCGGCCGACGCGCACATCCTGGCGCAGCACGCTGTGCTGGTTCGCACCGGGCATGTGTTCGTCGAAGATCGCCATCGCCACCGGAATCAGCGCCGGGTGCGCAACCCAGGTGCCGTCATGGCCGGCGGTGACTTCGCGCAGCTTGTCGGCGCGCACCCGGGCCATCGCCTGTTCGTTGGCGGCGGCATCGTTGTTGATCGGGATCTGCGCGGCCATGCCACCCATCGCATGCGCACCGCGGCGGTGGCAGGTCTGGATCAGCAGTTCCGAATAGGCCTTCAGGAACGGCTGGGTCATGGTCACCTGGCCGCGCTCGGGCAGCACGCGGTCGGCGTGGCGGCGGAAGGTCTTCAGGTACGAGAAGATGTAGTCCCAGCGCCCGCAGTTCAGGCCGACGATGCGATCACGCAGCGCGTGCAGGATCTCGTCCATCTCGAACACCGCCGGCAGCGTTTCGATCAGCACGGTCACCTTGATCTGGCCGTGCGGCAGGCCGAGCATGCCCTCGATATGCGAGAGCGCGGTCTCCCACAGCGCCGCCTCTTCCATGCTCTGCAGCTTGGGCAGGTAAAAGTACGGGCCACGATCCTTCGCCTGCAGGGTGCGGGCGTTGTGGAAGGCGAACACCGCTGCGTCGAACAGGCCACCGGCAAGGAACTGGCCGTCGATGCGCACGTGCTTTTCATCCAGGTGCCAGCCACGCGGGCGCACGATCAGCACCGCCTGCTCGTCGTACGGGCGCAGCGTGTAGTGCTTGCCATTGGGGGCGGTGTATTCCAGATCGCCGCGCACCGCCGCCGCCAGCGACTGCTGGCCGGCCAGCAGGTTGCGCCAGGTCGGCGAGGTCGAATCCTCGAAGTCGGCCATGAACACCTTGGCGCCGGAGTTCAGCGCGTTGATGACCATCTTCGGGTCGGTCGGGCCGGTAATCTCGACGCGGCGGTCCTGCAACGCGGCCGGCAGCGGGGCTACGCGCCAGTCGCCGCTGCGGATGGCGGCGGTGTCCTCGCGGAAGTCCGGCAGGCCGCCCTGGTCGAAGAATGCCTGGCGTTCACGGCGGGCCTGCAGCCTCGCCTGCCGGCCCGGTTCCACCGCACGGTGCAGCGACACCAGCAGGGCCAGCAGCGGCGCCGGCAGCAGGGTGTCCTGGCCGGCCACGCGGGTCGCCAGGGCGATGCCGGGGGTAGCCTTCGCGGCGGGGGTGGGAACAGCGGAAGCGACGGCGGACATGAGGCGACTCCAGCGGTGGGGGTACGGCTCCACGGTGCCGCCGGGCCTGAGTATTTGGCAAAACAGTTTTTGCAATGTTCTACATAAGTTGTGCTAATACTCGTGACACGATGAGTACACGCACCCCGCCAAGTCCGCGTTTTTCCTACAAATCCGACCGACTGAAGCCGTTGCGTGCGTTCTGCCAGACGGTGCGCCTGGGCTCGGTCTCACGGGCGGCTGAGGCACTTTTCGTCAGCCAGCCGGCGATCAGCCTGCAGTTGCAGGCCCTGGAACGGGAGCTGGGGGTGCCATTGTTCGAACGCAGCGGGCGGCGCCTGGTGCCCAGCCGCGAGGGCCAACTGCTGTACGAGATGGCGCAGCCGCTGGTGGAGAGCTTGGACGGGCTGGAGGCGCGCTTCCGCGACAAGGTACGCGGCCTGGACGCGGGCGAGCTGAACATCGCCGCCAACAGCTCGACCATCCTGTACCTGCTGCCGAAGATCGTCGAACGCTTCCGCCTGCACCATCCGGATGTGCGCCTGACCCTGCACAACGCGATCAGCGCTGACGGCACCGACCTGCTGCGCGAGGATGCCGCCGACCTGGCCATCGGTTCGATGACCGATGTACCGGCCGACCTGACCTACGCCCCGGCCTACCGCTTCGAACAGGTGCTGATCGCGCCGCACGACCATCCGCTGGCCAGCGGCGGCGAGCTGGAGCTGGCCGACATCGCGCGCTATCCGCTGGTACTGCCGCCGAAGCGGCAGATCACCTACCGCCTGGTCGACCAGGTATTCCAGCGCCACCGCATTGCCTACACCGTGGCGCTGGAAGTGGGTGGATGGGAAGTGATCAAGCAGTACGTGGCGATGGGCATGGGCATTTCCATCGTGCCGGCGCTGTGCCTGCACGAAGCCGACCGCGAGCGGCTGGCGGCGCGGTCGATGAAGCGCTGGTTCCCCGAGCGCAGTTACGGGGTGATCGTGCGCCGCGGCAAGGCACTGTCGGCGCAGGCGCGGGCGTTCATCGAGCTGATCCAGCCGGAGTTGTTCAGTCCGCGCGATTACGACCAGAGCGGGCATTCGGAGCGGTGAGGGGTGTTCGGCAGGGCTGCGCCCTGCACCCGCCGAAGCCGAAGCAACAGCAAAAGCCGGCTATCCGTGGGATGGCGGGGTGAGTCCGGTTGCGGGGGACGCTGTAAACCCGTCCATGGGGGCTTGGACGCGGCATCCATGCCGCTCACACCCCCGCAACCGGACCCACCCCGCCTTCGACAGTTGGTCGCTGCTGTTGGTGCCAGCTGCTGTTGGTGGGTGCCGACCGTTGGTCGGCACGGGATCGGATCCCATCTCTGATTCATTTCCGGCTGACGATGAATAAACTGGCCCCATGTCCATCGAACTGCGCCACCTGCGCTACTTCCTCGCTGTTGCCGATACGCTGCACTTCGGCCAGGCGGCCGAGCGCCTGGGCATGTCACAGCCGCCGCTCAGCCAGCAGATCCGGCAGCTGGAGGAACTGATCGGCGCGCGCCTGTTCGTGCGAAGCCATCGCCGCGTGCAGCTGACGCCTGCTGGGGAGCTGCTGCAGGAACGCGCGCGCGCAATCGTGCAGCAGGTGGAAACCGCGGTGGACGAGGTGCAGCGTGCGCAGCGCGGCGAGCAGGGTGAACTGCATATCGGCCTGACCCGGGCCACGCCGCTGTCGCCACAGATCCCGCGTTCGATCCTGCATTACCGCCAGCAGTATCCGCAGGTGCGGCTACAGCTGAGCGAGATGAATACGCTGCAGCAGATCGACGCGCTGCTCGATGGTTCACTGGACGTGGGCATCATCCGCAAGCGTGCGTTGCCGCCGGAACTGGTGGCACACAGCCTGTTCGTCGATCCGCTGGCGCTGATCGTGCATGCCGACCACCCTGCCCTGCGCAGGCTGTCGAAGCAGGGCACGGTGTCGTTGCGCGACTTCGCGCAGGAGCCGTTCGTGGCATTCCGGCGCAGCGCGGGCGCGGGCATCCACGACCACATGATCGCGTTGTGTGCGGCGGCGGGCTTCACGCCGCGCATCGTGCAGGAAGCCGGTGAAGCATCGACGTTGATCAGCCTGGCCGCTGCGGGCCTGGGTGCGGCGATCCTGCCGTCGTCGTGCGATCACATCCGGGTGGAAGGATCGCGCTTCGTGGCGTTGGCCGATGCTGGCGCGCATTCGGAAGTGCAGCTGGCGTGGCATCGCGAACGGGTGACGCCGCTGATCCGAAACTTCGCCGGGCTGCTGCGCGGGGCGTTCGCCGGTAGAGTCGACTGTTAGTCGACTATCGCGCGCAGCGCGGGTTTTCGCGATCTGATGGAAGAGCAGTCGACTGACAGTCGACTCTACCTCGGCAAAGCCGCTACACCGTGGTTGCCGGCCAGCGGCCGGCACTACCGTGCGTTGGGTCACGCGGTCACCGGCTGCGGGGCGCGGTGCTGCAGCGCCCAGACGATGCCACCACCGATCAGGGTCAGCACCGCGGCGAACGCACACACGCCCCACCAGTCCCAGGCCGCGTAGGCCAGGCCGCCGACCCCGCCCAGCACGCTGGAGCCCAGGTAGTAGGCGAACAGGTACAGCGCCGACGCTTCCGCGCGCATCGTACCGGCACGGCTGCCGACCCAGCTGCTGGCCACCGAGTGGCCACCGAAGAAGCCGAACGTGACCAGCGCGATGCCCAGTGCCATCGTGCTCAGCCACGGCATCGCCAGCAGCGCGATGCCGGCGCCGATCAGCGCGAACGAGATCGACAGGATGCGGCCGCGCCCGTACCGCGTAGCCTGCTGGCCCATCCACGCCGAACTGAAGGTGCCCACCAGGTACACGCTGAAGATCAGCCCGACCACGGTCTGGCTGAGGTGGTACGGCGGCGCCAGCAGGTGATAGCCCAGGTAGTTGTAGAGGGTGACGAACACGCCCATCAGCACGAACGAGGTGGCGAACAGCCACGGCAGGCCCGGGTCGGCGAACAGCAGGCGCCAGCGCGACGGCAACTCGCGCAGGCCATCGCGGCGGGGATGGAAATGGCGCGACGGCGGCAGCTGCAGCCACAGCAGCACGGTACTGGCGATGGCGATGATCGAGACCACGCCGATGCCCCAGCGCCAGCCCCAGTGATCGGCGATGATGCCGGCCAGCAGGCGCCCGCTCATGCCACCGATGGCGTTGCCGCCGATGTACAGGCCCATCGCCAGGCCCAGCGCGCGGCTGTCCATTTCCTCGACCAGGTAGGTCATCGCCACTGCCGGCACGCCGCTCAGCGCCAGGCCAAGCAGGGTGCGCAGCACCAGCAACGTGGTCCAGTCGTCCACCAGCGCCGTGCTCAGCGACAGCATGGCCGACGCCAACAGCGCAACGATCATCAACGGGCGACGGCCGACCGCATCGGACAGCAGGCCGGCCAACAGCATCGCCACCGCCAGCGTGCCGGTGGTCAGCGACAACGACATCGCGCTGCCTGCGGCCGACACGCCGAAGTGGCGGCTGAACTCGGGCAGCAGCGGCTGCACGGTGTACAGCAGGCCGAAGGTGGAGAAGCCGGCCAGGAACAGTGCCAACGCGGTGCGGCGGAAGGCCGGGGTGCCCTGCTGGATGCGGGTGTCGGTGCCGGTATCGAGAGTGGAGGGACGGCCTTCAACGGCCGCCGCAGTTTCGCCAGTCATGGAATCGAAGGGCCGGTGGGGACGGCCGGGCGTGGGAGGGAACGGGCCTCAGACTAGGCCCGTCGATCCAGTCGATCCATAACCTGATAGATCAGGATTGATATATAGGAAGTATCAATTCAGCTTACAGGCGTTGCCACTCGAAACCGTCACCGCGGCGGTAATACACAGCCACCGCCCGGCCGTAGACCTTGTCTGCATCGACGAAACCGAAGAAGCGGCCGTCGAAGCTGTTGCCACGGTGGTCACCCAGCACCAGCACCTTGCCCGCCGGCACCACCAGGTCAGCGATGTCAGGACCGCCCCCCATACCCAGATCGAGGCGGGCTCGGCGCTCGCCGAAGGCTTCCACGTCCTGCAGGTCGGCGGTCTGCAGCGGCTGGCCGTTGATGCTCAGGTGCCCTTCGTGCAGCTGCACATGGTCACCGGCCACCGCCGCCACGCGCTTGATCAGCCGGGTGCCGTCGGCCGGTGAATCGAACACCGCCACTTCACCACGCTGCGGAACGCCGGTGGACATCAGTTCCCTGCCGGTAAACGGCAGGCGCAGGCCATAGGCACGCATGTCCACCACTACCCGGTCGCCGGGCTGCAGGGTTGGCTGCATCGAGCCACTGGGCACCACGTAGTGGTTGGCCAGGGTATCGCGGGCGGCGGCGAGCAGGCCGAGCATCACCAGCAGCGGCAATGCTTCCTTCTTCAGCCAGAGCAGCGCGCGTTCGGGAAGGGGAGGACGGGCAACAGCATCCATGACAGGCTCCGGGTGGGTGGTCGCTGCATCAGACCACACTCGGGCGGGAGAGGTTCCCGCGCCGGCTTGTTGTAGAGCCGAGCCCGCGCTCGGCTGCTCTTCGAGTGTCGGTGCACGCCAGCCGAGCGCAGGCTCGGCTCTACAGGAAGGGTTACGCAGGTTTTACGCGCGCACCCGGCCACGGGCATCGCACCTTTACGGCCAGCACGTGCATCGTGTGCCCACCGCGCCGCAGGGCGCATTCCGCAAGGTGTTGTATGACCCTCCTGGTGATCCGCCACGCCTCTTCGTCGGCACCGCGTCCCCAACTGCCGGCACAGTTGGCCGGCCATCGCGTGCTGTGCAGCGACTGCGCCAGCCTGTCCGAAGTGCGCCAGTGCCTGTGCCAGCCGCAGGCGCGTTCGGCCGACTGGGTGCTGCTGGATGTCGGCGTGGCCGACGAGGCGCAATGGCAGGCCGAGGGTGGCGCACTGCAGGCGGCGCTGGAACGGCTGCCGGCGCAGTACATCGAGCTGCAGTCGCCCAGCGAGCCCGGCCTGGATGCGCGGCTGCGCCTGCAGCACGGCCCCGCCGCGGTAGTGGTCGACCAGCGCAGCCAGCAGGCCGGCTATCCGCTGTCGCTGGCCATCGTCGGCCGTCGCCTGGCGCAGGAGGGCTGAGCCATGTCGATCTTCATCATCCGCGGCCCGGAAGCCGCCGGCGCCTTGATCCGCACGGCAATGCCACTGCCGGCGCCGGTCCTGAAGTCGCTGGTGCATCGCGCGATCGATGCCGGCACCAGCGTGGCGATCCGTGCCTGCGGTTCGGAGCAGGAACTGCTGGATGCGCTGCGCGTGGCCGATCACAGCCGTGGCGAAGTGACACTGCTTGACCCGGGTGCGTGCGCCAACAGCCTGCGCCTGCAGCGCCTGCTGCCCTACCTGCACAATGCCTACGTGGAGGTCCACGACGACGGCGCGGTGGCCGAGCCCTGCCTGCCGGCCGGTGTCGGCCAGCGCTTGGGCATCGCCGCCGGCTATGGCGCGCAGAGCTATGTGCTGGCGTTGGATATCGCGCTCGATCACCTCGGGTTGGCCGAGCAGGCCAACCGGGTGCACGTGGGGACGTGATCCGCTTGTGTAGAGCCGAGCCCATGCTCGGCTGCGTCTCCAGAAAAAGCCAGCCGAGCATGGGCTCGGCTCTACACAAAGAAAAACGGCGGGGTTTCCCCCGCCGTTTTCGATTTCTTACTTCAGCCCGCGGAACTTCAGCAAAGGTTCCACCGACGGGTCCTTGCCGCGGAAATCGCGGTACAGGGTCGACAGCTCCACGCTGTTGCCGCGCGAGAGGATCTTGTCGCGGAACTCCTGGCCGTTGGCCGCCGTCAGGCCACCGTGCTCGGTGAACCACTGGTAGGCGTCATGGTCGAGCACTTCGGCCCAGAAGTAGGCGTAGTAGCCGGCCGAGTAACCGCCACCCCAGATGTGGTCGAAGTAGGTGGTGCGGTAGCGCGGCGGCACCTGCGGCAGGTCGACCTTGAACTTCTTCAGCGCGCTGGCTTCAAAGGCGCCGACATCCTGCAGCGGCGCGTCGGCCTTCTGGGTGTGCCAGGCCAGGTCCAGCAGCGCGGCAGACAGGTACTCGGTGGTCGCATAGCCCTGGTTGAAGCTGCGCGCCTTGAGGATCTTGTCGACCAGTTCCTGCGGCATCGCCTCGCCGGTCTTGTAGTGCTTGGCGTAGTTGGCGAACACCTTCGGATCCAGCGCCCAGTGCTCGTTGAACTGCGACGGGAACTCGACGAAATCACGCGAGGTGGCGGTGCCGGCAATCGACGGGTACTTCACGTTCGAGAACATGCCGTGCAGCGCATGGCCGAACTCATGGAACATGGTGGTGACGTCGTCGAAGCTGATCAGCGCAGGCTGGCCGGCGGCCGGCTTGGTGAAGTTGCAGACGTTGTAGACCACCGGCTTGGCACCGGTCAGGCCGTCCTGTTCGACGAACACGTCCATCCAGGCGCCGCCGGACTTGCTGTCACGCTTGAAGTAGTCGGTGTAGAACAGCGCCAGCGAGGTGCCGTCCTTGTCGAACACTTCGTACACCTTCATGTCCGGGTTGTAGGTCGGAATGTCGGTACGCGGCTTGAAGGTGATGCCGTACAGCTGGGTGGCGGCGTAGAAGACGCCGTTCTGCAGCACATTGTCCAGTTCGAAGTACGGCTTGATCTGCGATTCGTCCAGATCGTACTTGGCCTTGCGCACCTGCTCGGCGTAGAAGTCCCAGTCCGAAGCGGCGACCTGGAAACCACCCTTCTGCGCGTCGATCACCTTCTGGATCTCGCCGGCTTCGGCGCGCGCCTTGGCGGTGGCGGCCGGCACGGTGTCGGTCAGCAGCTTGAGTGCCGCAGCCGGGGTCTTGGCCATCTGGTCGCCCAGCTGGTAGTCGGCGAAGGTCTCGAAGCCGAGCAGCTTGGCCTTCTGCGCACGCAGCTGGGCCAGGCGCTGCACGGTCTGCCGGGTGTCGTTGGCATCACCGCGCTCGGCGCGGGTCTCCGAGGCCTTCAGCACGGCGGCGCGCTGGTCGCGATCGCTCAGCGAGCCGAGCACCGGCTGCTGGGTGGTGTTCTGCAGCGGCAGCAGGAACTTGCCGTCCAGCTTGCGTTCCTTGGCGGCGGCCGCGGCGTTGTTGATCGCATCCTCGTCCAGGCCGGCCAGCTTGGCCTTGTCGTCGACGACGACGGCCGCAGCGGCGGTGGCGGCCACCAGGCGGGTATGGAACTGGGTGGAGAGGGTGGTCTCTTCCACGTTGAGCTTGCGCAGGGTCGCCTTGTCAGCGTCGGACAGCTGCGCACCGGCGCGCACCAGGCCGTCGTAGTAGTGCTCGACCAAGCGCTTCTGCACCGGATCCAATTCCAGCGTGTCGCGCTGGTCATAGATCGACTTCACGCGCGCGAACAGCTTCGGATCGAGATTGATCTCGTCCTGGTGCGCAGCCAGCTTTGGCGCCACTTCTTCTTGGATCTTCTGTCGTGCATCGTTGGTATCGGCCTGGACCAGGCCGAAGAAGATGCGCGAGACGCGGTTCAGCGTCTCGCCGCTGCGCTCCATCGCCACGATGGTGT
Source organism: Stenotrophomonas sp. Sm10 (assembly GCF_030985515.1). NCBI lineage: Bacteria > Pseudomonadati > Pseudomonadota > Gammaproteobacteria > Lysobacterales > Lysobacteraceae > Stenotrophomonas > Stenotrophomonas sp. Sm10. Next base: position 7,526 of record NZ_JAPTFO010000047.1, on the reverse strand, counting down.
TGTCGAAGGTGGCCGGCTCGCTGCTGTCGGCGATCTTGCGCACGTCGGCCAGGTGCTGGCGCATCCCCTCTTCGAACGCCGGCAGGTAGTCGCTGTCCTTGATCTTGTCGAACGGCGGCGCCTGGAACGGCAGCGTGCTCGCACTCAGCAGAGGGTTGGTGGAGGCTTCGGCCGGCTGCTGGGCCGGGGTCTTCTGGGCATCGGACACGGGGGTGGACTCCTTGCCGGAACAGGCCGCCAACGCCAGGCTGATGGCGGCGGCCAGGACTACGGTACGCGACATGTAAAACACTCCTTGGGCAGACGGTACGGGATACCAGCCCTCCACCCTACTCCTGTCGCGCTCGCCCGGCATGTGCCGGACGTGGCGTCTATGCAGCGGCCTGCGGCAGGCTCAGACCGTACCGCGGGTCTTGCCGATCCAGGGCCGGTAGAACTCGCGGATCGCGGCCATGTCGGCAGCGTCATCACCACTGGGCGTGAACAGCGGGCCGATACCGATGGTCTTTTCCGGGTAGTGGAAGTACGCGGCAAGGATCGGCACGTCAGCCATCCGGGCGATCTTCAGGAAACCGGCCTTCCAGTCCTTCACCGCCTTGCGGGTGCCCTCGGGGGTGATGGCGAACCACATCTTCTCGTTGTTGCGCAGCAGGTCCACGGCCTGTCCGACGGTGCCCTGCGGCGAGCTGCGATCGAGCGGGATCACGCCCAGCCTGTGCAGCAGCGGGCCCAGCGGCCACCAGAACAGCGACGCCTTGCCCAGTACCTTCACCTTCATGCCCAGCGCGATCTTGGCCGCCATGCCCCACAGCCCATCCCAGTTGGACGAATGCGGGGCGATGATGAAGACCAGCCTGGGGATGTCAGGCAGGGTGCCGGTCACCTTCCAGCCGCCCATGCGCAGGGTGCAGCGCGCCAGCCAGCGCAGGAAGGCGTTGGGTTTGACCTGCGGCATCTGCGGCGGCACGGCCGGCAGCAACGAAGTCGGGTTGTTCAAGCAATCACTCCCAGTCACGTGATGAGCGCCCGCGCTTGATCTGCGCGCGCCCGCGTTTGGCGTCCAGACGACGCAGTTTCGACCCGAGGGTCGGCTTGGTGGCCTTGCGCGGCTTGGGCACGCTCAGCCCGGCCTGGATGAAGGCCGCCAGCCGCTCGCGCGCATCCTCGCGATTGCGATCCTGGGTCCGGAAACGTTGCGCATCGATGACCAGCACGCCTTCGCCGGTCATGCGCCGGTCACGCCGCGCCAGCAGGCGTGCGCGCAACGGTTCGGGCAACGAAGGCGAGTTGGCCACGTCGAAACGTAGTTCCACCGCGGTGGAGACCTTGTTGACGTTCTGGCCACCGGCACCGCTGGCACGCACGAACCGCTCGACGATCTCGCCGTCGGGGATTTCAAGCTGCGCGCTGATGGTGACCGGTCCACTGCCCATCCGCGCATTGTAGCGGTAGCCACGTGCCGGAGTGCGGCATCGCGCGCCGTATGCCGCCGATCAGGTACCGAACACGCCGCCTTCGCCTTGGCTGCGGGTATGCTGGCCGTCCCATGTACCGCAGGAAGCCCGCATGACCCGCACCACACCCGCCCTGCCGTCCCTGCTGCGCCGCGCCGCCCTGCTGCTGGCGCTGGCCGTGGCCAGCGTTCCGGCCCTGGCCGCGCCACCGACCGATGGCGACATCAACCGCCTGCTGTCGGCCTCGCGTGCGCAGAGCATGATCGACACCATGCTGCCGCAGATCGAGGCGATGCAGCAGCAGCAGTTCCAGCAGGTGGCCGCACAGCGCCAGCTCAATGCCCAGCAGCAGGAACAGCTGAAGCGGATCCAGGCACGCACCAGCCAGACGCTGCGCCAGGCCCTGTCGTGGCAGCAGCTGCGGCCGATGTACGTGGACCTGTACAAGAAGACGTTCAGCAAGGAGGACGTGCTGGCGATGGCCGAGTTCTACGAGAGTTCGGCCGGCCAGAGCCTGCTGGACAAGACCCCGGCGCTGATGCAGAACGTGATGGTGGCCATCCAGGCGCGCATGCAGCCGCTGTTCGCGGATCTGCAGAAGGATCTGGAAGCCATCGTCAACGAGCCGGAAAAGAAATAACGGGGTGCGCCGGGCCACGCCCGGCCGCTGGCTGTAGAGCCGAGCCCACGCTCGGCTTACGGCAGCAGCATCAGGCGTCGTCCACCTGCCAGCCAAACAGGTCCAGCGCCTTCTGGAACCCGCCGTCCAGCGGCGCACGCACATCCACCGTGCTACCGTCCGGATGCGGGAAGCGCAGGCGCTCGGCGTGCAGCAGCATGCGGTGCACGCCCTGCATGCGGAAGATGCGGTTGTGGCGGCCATCGCCATGGCTGGTGTCGCCAATCATGTGGTGCGAGAGGTGCTTTAGGTGCCGGCGGATCTGCCGGAAGCGCCCCGTCTGTGGCTGGCAGCGCAGCAGTGCATAACGCGAACGGGTGAACTCACCGACCGGCACCGACAGCTCGCCCGTCGCCAGGCGCTGGAAGTCGGTGATCGCCGGCTTCTTCACCGGCTTGCCCGGGCCGCCATCCAGATCATGGTCCACCCGCCAGGACAGTTCCGCCGGCCATCCCCGGCAGACCGTCAGGTAGTCCTTCAACACTTCGCCGCCCATCAACGCCTTGCCCAGCGCGCTGGCGGTCTCGCGGTCGAAGGCCAGCAGCAGGCAGCCACTGGTGGCCCGGTCCAGGCGGTGCACGAGGAAGATCGGCCGCCCCAGCTGCTCGCGCAGGCGGTCGGCCAGGAAGTCGTCTTCGCCACGGGCCAGCTTGCTGTCGTGGACCATCAGCCCGGCAGGCTTGTTGACCACGGCCAGGCGCTCATCCAGGTGCAGCAACTGCAGGGGCGCGGTATCGGTCTCGACCGCGGCGAGGGTATCGGGTTCGGTGCTCACCGCGGGATTATCGGGGCTGGGCACTGAATGGGGTAGAGCCGGCCGCTGGCCGGCTGCCTCAGGGTCGTCTGGCTGCTGGGGTTGCCGGCCAGCGGCCGGCACTACCAGATCAGGCGCGGCCGGCCCTGCCGGATCAGGCGCGGGCAACGCTGCAGTCAGGCGCTGCGTACGGCCAACAGCTCGCCGTTGCCAACCGGCACCAGGCTGACGCTGAAGTCCGGATCAGCGTCCAGCAGCACGCGCAGCGGTTCCATTTCCTGCGCATGCGAGGTGGCGTTGTCCACCACCAGCAGGCCCCCCGGCCGCAGCACGCGGCGCAGCTGCGGCCACCAGCCGGCGTACTGCCCGCGGTCCGAATCGAGGAACAGCAGGTCAATGCTGGCATCGACGGCCTGTGCCAGCCACGGCCCTGCATCGTCGTGAACCAGCGTGATGCGATCGGCCAGGCCACTGCGCGCGAAGGTGTCACGCGCCATCGCCGCCTTGTCCTGTGCGTATTCCAGCGTGATCACGTGGCCGTCGATGGCGGCGGCAGCCTCGGCCAGCCACAGCGTCGAATAGCCGTTGGAGGTGCCGATCTCCAGCACCCTGCGCGCGGCGCCGAAGCGGACCAGCACGGACAGGAATTCACCCGTGTCCGGCGTGATGTTGAGCATGCGGCGGCCACGCGCGCTCTCGCGGGCGTCGTTGTCGGCGCCGAAGCGTGCCAGTTCGTCCTTGAGCGCTTGCAGCATGGGACCTACTTCCACCACGCGCGCGCCAGCGCCACTGCGCCCAGCGCACCGGACAACCAGCTCCACATTGGCAGGTCGCCCCAGTACCAGCCCGGCGGCTGCAGCACGTACATGAGCGCGGCAATGGCCAGCAGGCCCACGCCAGTGATCGCCCCCACCGCGCGCTTCTGCAGGCGCTGCACGCTGGCGTCCAGAGCGGCCAGGTCGCGCGAGCGCATCGACAGTTCATGGCGGCCTTCCACCTGCTGGGTCAGCCAGGCGTGTACCAGACGTGGCATGTCCGGGGCATGGGTCATGATTTCCGGCAGGCGCTTGCCGATCTCGCGTACCACCCGGCGCGGGCTGTAGCGCTCGCGCAGGATCTTCGCCAGCACCGGCTTGGCCACCGCCCAGATGTCGATCTGCGGGTCCAGCTGGCGGCCGACGCCTTCGATGTTCAGCAGGGTCTTCTGCAGCAGGATCAGCTGGGGCTGCAGGGTCAGCTGGTAACGCTGCGCCACGCGGAACAGCTTCATCAGCACTTCGGCCAGCGAGATCTGCGACAGCGGCCGGGTGAAGTAAGGTTCGCAGACCGATCGCACCGCCGCTTCCAGATCGTCGATGCGTACGTGGTCCGGCATCCAGCGCGCCTGCACGTGCAGTTCGGCAATGCGGCGGTAGTCACGGTTGAAGATGGCCATGAAGTTCTCGGCCAGGTAGTACTGATCTTCCTGCGAGAGCTGGCCCATGATGCCGAAGTCCAGCGCGATGAAGCGCGGGTTGGCGCGACGCGCCGGATCGGTGTCGACCCAGATGTTGCCGGCATGCGCATCGGCATGGAAGAAGTTGTCGCGGAACACCTGGGTGTAGAACACCCGCACGCCCTTGGCGGCCAGCGCCTTGCGGTCGATGCCGGCCTTGTCCAGCGCGGCGATGTCGTCGGACGGAATGCCCCACACGCGCTCCAGGGTCAGTGCGCGCTCGGCCGTATGGCTCCAGATCACTTCCGGCACGTACAGGTCGTCGCTGTTTTCCCAGAAGCGGCGCAGCACGCTGGCATTGGCGCCTTCGCGCTGCAGGTCCAGCTCGGCGGCCAGGGTGTTCTCGACCTCGGCCACCACTTCGCGCGGCCGGATTTTGTCGGCGCGCGGGTGGGTGCGCTCGACCAGCGCGGCCAGCGAATTGAGCAGGGCGATGTCGGCGTCGATCTGCTTCTCGATGCCCGGGCGAAGTACCTTGACCACCACCTGGCGGCCATCGGCCAGCGTCGCCGCGTGCACCTGCGCGATCGAGGCCGAGGCCAGCGGTTCGGTGTCGAAGCTGGCGAAGGCCGCACTGACCGGCAGGCCGAGCGCGTCCTCGACGATGCGGCGCGCGGTCTCGCCATCGAACGGCTTGACCCGGTCCTGCAGCAGGGTCAGTTCATTGGCCACGTCCGGTGGCACCAGGTCGCGGCGGGTGGACAGGATCTGGCCGAACTTGACGAAGATCGGGCCGAGGTCCTGCAGCGCCAGGCGCAGGCGTGCACCGCGCGACTGTGCGGCGATGTCGGCCGAGGCCCGCGGCACGAACGGCTTGGCCAGGCGCAACCAGCGCTCGGCCGGTGTGCCCTGCAGCAGGTCGTCGAGGCGGTAACGCAGGATCACCCGGCCGATGCGGCTGGCCCGCAGCACGGCCTTCATGCGGCACCCCGCAGGCGCTGCACGCGTGCACCCAGACGCTCGACGTCGTCGCGCAGCACGTCCACGTCATCGTGGAAGGCATCCAGCTCGGCACGCGGCACCACATCGCGCGATTCCTCGGTGATGAACTCGGCGGCGCTGTGGGCCAGATCGATCGCGCCCTGGCGCGCGTGCTGCAGGCCGTTGCGCAGGGTGTTGGCAACCTGCACGCCCAGTACCTCGCCGAATACGCTGACGAAGGGCTGCTGCCAGTCCGGGTCGAAGCCCTTGGCCAGCTGCTGCAGGCGTCGCGCCAGTTCGGCATCGCCGGCCACGCGCACGCGACCCTTGCCGTTGCTGTCACCGCGCCGCGCGTTGGCCAGCAGCGGCAGCTGCGCCAGCACGCCGGCCAGGCTGCTGCGCACGGCCAGGTCGGCTTCCTGCGCGTCCACCGGGCCGACCCGCAGCTGGTCGCCGTCGACGCTGATGCGCATCGCCAGCGACGGCGCTTCCAGGGTCAGGTCGATGTGGCGGCCGTCGAGGCTGGCCAGGGCATGGCGGGTATCCGGATCCAGCGCCAGGGCGCGGTTCAGGGCGATCTGCAGGGCGCGGCCAGCGACCGGCTTGAGGGACTTGAGCAGGGAAGGAGCCATAGGCGCATTCTACCTGCGTGGGTGGGGGGCTTGGGCCGGTAGTGCCGGCCGCTGGCCGGCAAGATCAACATCAAAAGCTGGCTATCCGTGGGATGGCGGGGTGGGTCCGGTTGCGGGGGACGCTGCAAGTACGTCCATGTAAGCTCGGTCGCGCCATCCATGGCGCTCACGCCCCCGCAACCGGACCCACCCCGCCTTCGACAGCTTGCTGCGATCTGTCGGGACGGCGTTCTGTGTTGCTGTTGGTGGGTGTCGACCTTGGTCGACACGGTAGATCCACGCCATGCGTGGATGGATTTCTGGTTCATCTGTGCCTCACGCGGTGGGCCGATGAAGGTTCATGCTATGAGGCCACGCAACGCACAGGACATCGCATTCCCCATGGCACGGACCCGGGTCGGCATCATCTTCGGTGGCAAGTCATCCGAGCACGAAGTTTCCCTGCAGTCGGCGAAGAACATCCTCGATGCGCTTGATCGCGAGCGCTTCGAGCCGGTGCTGGTCGGTATCGACAAGCAGGGTCAGTGGCATCTGAGCCAACCCGATACCTTCCTGATCAATGCCGATGATCCGTCGCGCATCGCCCTGCATCGGTCCGGTACGTCGCTGGCGGTGCGCCCGGGCGCCGAGCAGGCGCAGCTGCAGCCGTGCGATGCGGCCAGAGCGCTCGGCCAGATCGATGTGGTGCTGCCGATCGTGCACGGGCCGCTGGGCGAGGACGGTGCGCTGCAGGGGCTGCTGCGCATGGCCAACCTGCCCTTCGTCGGTTCACCGGTACTGGGTTCGGCGGTGGCGATGGACAAGGACGTGACCAAGCGCCTGCTGCGCGACGCCGGGCTGCAGGTGGCACCGTGGCTGTGCATCCGTCGCCATCAGGCGGCGGCAGTCGATGTCGATGCGGTGATCGCGCAGCTCGGCCTGCCGTTGTTCGTGAAGCCGGCCAACCAGGGTTCGTCAGTGGGGGTGAGCAAGGTCAAGGATGCAGCGGGCTTCGCCGAGGCGCTGGCATTGGCGCTGCGCTACGACCACAAGGTGCTGGTGGAATCGGCGGTGGTCGGCCGCGAGATCGAGTGCGCGGTGCTGGGCAATGCGCATCCGCAGGCCAGCCTGTGCGGCGAGGTAGTGGTACACGACGAGTTCTACGCCTACGACACCAAGTACATCAACGACGATGGCGCCGACGTGGTGGTGCCGGCAGACATTGATGGCGCAACGCAGGCGCGTATCCAGCAGATCGCGCTTCAGGCCTACCGGGCGCTGGAGTGCGCGGGCATGGCGCGCGTGGATGTATTCCTCACCGCAGCGGGCGGGATCGTCATCAACGAGGTCAACACGCTGCCGGGCTTCACCCGCATCAGCATGTACCCGAAGCTATGGGGCGCCAGCGGCGTGGACTACACCACGCTGATCACGCGCCTGATCGAACTGGCGCTGGAGCGCCACGAGGCCGATCGCGGACTGCAGAGCGCTGTGTAGCGGCGCTGTGTGTAGCGTCGAGCCATGCTCGATGATCCTCTGTAGAGTCGAGCCATGCTCGACTCACGAGAAGCAGTCGAGCACGCTCGACTCTACAAAGGGGCGTGGGGGCCCC
>NZ_JAPTFO010000046.1:0-35766 GCF_030985515.1 Stenotrophomonas sp. Sm10 | reverse complement strand
ACCTTGGTCGACACCCACCAACAGCACACGAAATCTGTCGAAGGTGGGGCGGTGTCGGAATGCCCGCTTTTGACGTTGACGTTGCCCTGGCTTGAAGCAGGTGCAGGGCTGCAAGCCCTGCCGAAACCCCCACCAACCATGACTGCAGTCACTTGCCCGCACGCGCCGCGCTGGCGAAAGTCGAGAAGTTGACGTGATCGGCTCGACCCATTGTCGGCCGCACGCAAGCGAGAGAGAGAAACGCTGTGCAACGACGTGAGTTCCTGGCTTTTTCCGGTCTGGGCCTGGCGGGCCTGCTGCTGCCGCATTCCCGTGCCATCGCCGCCGAGCAGTTGCTGGCCCCGGTCGACACCGCCCAGCGCAGGCGCCTGGCCGAGGTCGCGCTGGCCGCCGCACGCACCGCCAAGGCCAGCTACTGCGATGTCCGCATCGGCCGCTATCTCAACCAGTCGGTCATCACCCGCGAACACCAGGTCGGCAATGTGACCAACCGCGAATCATCCGGTGTGGGCGTGCGGGTGATCGTCAATGGCGCGTGGGGCTTCGCTGCAACCCATCAGCAGACCGAGGCCGCCGTGCGCGCCGCGGTCGAGCAGGCAGCGGCAATCGCCCGCGCCAATGCCGGCATCCAGACCCGGCCGGTACAGCTGGCGCCGACGCCGTCGGTCGGCGAAGTGCGCTGGCAGACGCCAGTGCGGAAGAACGCCATGGCGGTGCCGATCCAGGACAAGGTCGAACTGCTGCTGGCGCTCAACGCCGCCGCGCTGGATGCGGGCGCCGACTACATCAATTCCACGTTGTTCCTGGTCAACGAACAGAAGTACTTCGCCTCCAGCGACGGCTCGTTCATCGACCAGGACATTCACCGCATCTGGCTGCCGTTTACCGCCACCGCCATCGACAAGGCCAGCGGCAGGTTCCGTACCCGCGCCGGCCTCTCCTCGCCGATGGGCATGGGCTACGAGTTCCTCGATGGCGATGCGCGTGGAAAGGTCCAGCTGCCCGGCGGCATCACCGCCTACCGCGATTCCTACGACCCGGTCGAAGACGCCATCGCCGCCGCCCGCCACGCGCGCGAGAAACTGAAGGCGCCGTCGGTGAAGCCGGGCAAGTACGACCTGGTGCTGGACCCGTCCAACCTGTTCCTGACCATCCACGAGAACGTCGGCCACCCGTTGGAGCTGGACCGCGTGCTCGGCTACGAAGCCAACTACGCCGGTACCAGCTTCGCCACGCTGGACAAGCGCGATGCCGGCTTCCGCTGGGGCAGCGACATCGTCACTTTCTTCGCCGACAAGACCCAGCCGGGCAGCCTCGGCGCCGTCGGCTACGACGATGAAGGGGTGAAGACGCAGCGCTGGGACCTCGTACGCGACGGTATCCTGGTTGACTACCAGGCCACCCGCGACGAGGCCCATATCCTCGGCCGCGATGCATCGCACGGGTGCAGCTACGCCGATTCCTGGTCCAGCGTGCAGTTCCAGCGCATGGCCAATGTCTCTCTGGCACCGGGCAAGCTGCGGCTCAGTGTCGAGGACATGATCAAGGACGTGGAAAACGGCATCTGGATCCACGGCCGCGGTTCGTATTCGATCGACCAGCAGCGCTACAACGCGCAGTTCGGCGGCCAGCTGTACTACCAGATCAAGGATGGGAAGATTGCCGGCATGGTTGAGGATGCGGCCTACCAGATCCGCACGCCGGAATTCTGGAATGCCTGCACCGCCATCTGCGATGAACGCGACTTCCGCCTGGGCGGTTCGTTCTTCGATGGCAAGGGCCAGCCCGGCCAGGTCTCGGCGGTCTCGCACGGTTCGTCCACCACCCGCTTCAACGGCATCAACATCATCAACACCGCGCGCAGTCTCGGCGCTTGAGCCACCCATCCTTCGACATGGAGAGCAGCCTTGCAAAGACGTGACTTCCTGGCCCTGACCGGGCTTACCGCGGGCGGGCTGATCGTGCCCTCCTTCTTCGGCAAGGTGATCGCCGCCGAGCAGCTGCAGTCCAGCCTGGACCCGGCGCTGAAGAAGCGCCTGGCCGACGCTGCGTTGCAGGCCGCACGCAGCGCCGGCGCCACCTACTGCGACGTGCGCATCGGCCGCTACCTGCGGCAGTTCGTGATCACCCGCGAGGACAAGGTGCAGAACGTGGTGAACACCGAGTCCACCGGGGTGGGCATACGCGTGATCGTCAACGGCGCCTGGGGCTTTGCCGCCACCAATGCGCTGGGTACCGCCGATGTGGCCAGGGCGGCGCAGCAGGCCGCGGCGATCGCCAAGGCCAATGCTGGCGTGCAGACCGCGCCGGTGCAGCTGGCCAAGGCGCCGGGCGTGGGTGAAGTGAGCTGGCGCACGCCGATCCGCAAGAATGCGATGGAGGTGCCGATCAAGGACAAGGTCGGGCTGCTGCTGGACGTCAACGCTGCGGCGATGGGCGCCGGTGCCAGCTTCGTCAACTCGATGCTGTTCCTGGTCAACGAGCAGAAGTACTTCGCCTCCACTGATGGTTCCTACATCGACCAGGATGTGCACCGCATCTGGGCACCGATGACGATCACCGCCATCGACAAGTCCAGCGGCAAGTTCCGTACCCGCGAAGGCCTGTCCTCGCCGATGGGGCTGGGCTACGAGTACCTGGACGGTGCGGCTGCCGGCAAGGTGGTCAGCCCGAATGGCGTGGTGAACTACAGTTCTTCCTACAACATGAAGGAAGACGCCATCGCCGCCGCCAAGCAGGCGCAGGAGAAGCTGAAGGCAACGTCGGTGAAGCCGGGCAAGTACGATCTGGTGCTCGACCCGTCACACACCTGGCTGACCATCCACGAGTCGATCGGCCACCCGCTGGAGCTGGACCGTGTGCTCGGCTACGAAGCCAACTACGCCGGCACCAGCTTCGCCACCCTGGACAAGCGCGAGCAGCAGTTCCAGTACGGCAGCGAGCTGGTCAACATCTTCGCCGACAAGACCCAGCCGGGCAGCCTGGGCGCGGTGGCGTACGACGATGAAGGCGTGAAGTGCAAGCGCTGGGACCTGATCAGCAACGGCAAGCTGGTGGATTACCAGACCATCCGCGACCAGGCCCACATCCTCGGCAAGAGCGAGTCCGACGGCTGCTGCTATGCCGACTCGTGGTCCAGCGTGCAGTTCCAGCGCATGGCCAACGTGTCGATGGCACCGGGCAAGAAGCCGCTGAGCGTGCCCGACCTGATCAAGGACGTGGAGAACGGCATCTACATCATCGGTGACGGTTCGTTCTCGATCGACCAGCAGCGCTACAACGCGCAGTTCGGCGGCCAGCTGTTCTACGAGATCAAGAACGGCCAGATCACCCGCATGCTGGAAGACGTGGCCTACCAGATCCGCACGCCGGAGTTCTGGAATGCCTGCACCGCCGTGGCCGACGAGCGCGACTACCGCCTGGGCGGTTCGTTCTTCGACGGCAAGGGCCAGCCGGGCCAGGTCTCGGCGGTCTCGCACGGTTCGTCCACCGCGCGCTTCAACGGCATCAACGTCATCAACACCGCACGCAGCCTCGGCTGATCGGTCAGGAGCCCTTACACCATGAGTATCTTCACCGAAGCCCAGGCCAAGGCCATCCTCGACAAGGTCATCGCCCTGTCCAAGGCCGACGAGTGCACCGCCGTGCTGTCCGGCGCGATCAGCGGCAACATCCGTTTCGCGCTGAACAATGTCTCCACCAGCGGCATCGTCGACAACACCGAGCTGGCGGTCACCGTCGCCTTCGGCAAGCGCGTCGGCACCGCCTCGATCAACGAGTTCGACGACGCCGCGCTGGAACGCGTGGTGCGCCGTGCTGAAGACCTGGCGCGCCTGGCCCCGGAGAACCCGGAGTTCATGCCGGCCATCGGCAAGCAGAGCTACCGTCCCAGCCCGACCTTCAGCGAATCCACCGCCGCGATCGATCCGGCCTTCCGCGCGAAGGTCGCCGCCGATTCGATCGCCCCGTGCCGTGGCAACGGGCTCATTGCCGCCGGCTTCCTCGAGGACGGCCAGGGCTTCCAGGCGACCGCCAACAGCAACGGCAACTTCGCCTACCAGCGCACCACCAACTTCGATTACACCTGCACCGTGCGTACCGAAGATGGCCGCGGTTCGGGTTGGGTCGGCCGCAACCTGAAGGATGCCGCCGACTTCAAGGCCGACCAGGACATCCGCATCGCCATGCGCAAGGCCACCGAATCGGCCGAAGCCAAGGCGCTGGAACCGGGCAAGTACACGGTGATCCTGGAGCCGGCCGCGGCGGCAGGCCTGATCAGCTTCATGATGAACTTCTTCAGCGCACGCTCGGCCGATGAAGGCCGCAGCTTCCTGTCAAAAAAGGGTGGCGGCAACAAGCTGGGCGAGCAGGTCTACGACCCGCGCGTGACCATGATCGCCGACCCGTGGCATCCGGAGGCGCCGGTGCTGCCGTGGGACAACGAAGGCCTGCCGCGCGAACGCATGGCGATCATCGAGAACGGCAGGATCGCCAACCTGGACTACTCGCGATTCTGGGCGCAGAAGCAGGGCAAGACCGCCAAGGCCTCACCGGGCAACCTGCTGATGAGCGGTGGCGACAAGAGCACCGCCGAGCTGGTACGCGGCACCCAGAAGGGTATCCTGGTCACCCGCACGTGGTACATCCGCATGGTCGATCCGCAGACCGTGCTGCTGACCGGCCTGACCCGCGACGGCACCTTCTACATCGAGAACGGCCAGATCAAGCATCCGGTGAAGAACTTCCGCTTCAACGAGTCGCCGGTGATCATGCTCAACAACATCGAAGAGCTGGGCAAGCCGGTGCGGGTGGCCGGTGATGAATCCAGCTACGTGATGATGATCCCGCCGATGAAGCTGCGCGATTTCACCTTCACCTCGCTGTCCGACGCGGTCTGATGGATCGCCGGGCCTGCCTGCGCTGGTTGGCCGCTGCCGCTTCGGCGGCGGCGCTGCCAGCCTGGGCACAGGCAGGCCCGCGCAGTTCGCGCTATGACTTCTGGTTCACCCGCCTGCAGTACGACTCCGGTGACTGGGACGTGGACGCGCGCATGCCATCCAACCTGATCACCTCGCTGATCGACTACACCTCGCTGCGCGTGGACCCGCAGGAGCACGTGGTGGCACTGGCCGACCCGCGCATGCTGGAAGCGCCGTTCTGCTACCTGGCCGGCCACACGCTGGTGGAGTTCAATGCCGCCGAGCGGCAGAACTTCGTGCGCTATGTGCGCAATGGCGGCTTCGTCTTCGTGGACGACTGCAACCACGACATCGATGGCCTGTTCGCCACCTCGTTCGAGGCGCAGATGGGTCGCCTGTTCGGCCCGAAGGCACTGCAGAAGCTGCCCAACAGCCACCCGCTGTACCGCAGCTTCTTCCGCTTCCCCGACGGCCCGCCCGCCACCAGTTTCGAACTCAACGGCTGGGGCGACGACCTGGTGCACGACTACCTGAAGGGCATCGAGGTCGATGGCCGCCTGGGGCTGCTCTACAGCAACAAGGACTACGGCTGCGAGTGGGACTACGACTGGCGCAACAAGCGTTTCCTGGCCGAAGACAACACCCGCTTCGGCGTCAACATCGTGATGTACGCGTTGAACAACTGATAGGACCTGCACGCCCATGACCTCCCCCGACCTCGATTCCCTGCTGCCGCGCCTGGATGCGCTGCGCGCCGCGCTTGCACGCGCAGTGGTGGGCCAGAACACCGTGGTCGAGCAGCTGCTGATCGGCCTGCTGGCCGGCGGCCACTGCCTGCTGGAAGGCGCGCCCGGGCTCGGCAAGACCCTGCTGGTGCGCTCGCTCGGGCAGGCGCTGGAGCTGCAGTTCCGGCGCGTGCAGTTCACCCCCGACCTGATGCCCAGCGACATCCTCGGCACCGAGCTGCTGGAAGAAGACCACGGCACCGGCCATCGCCATTTCCGCTTCCAGCAGGGCCCGATCTTCACCCACCTGCTGCTGGCCGACGAACTCAACCGTACCCCGCCCAAGACCCAGGCCGCACTGCTGGAAGCGATGCAGGAGCGCACGGTCAGCTACGCCGGCACCACCTACGCGCTGCCCGCGCCGTTCTTCGTGCTGGCCACGCAGAACCCGATCGAGCAGGCCGGCACCTACCCGCTGCCGGAGGCACAGCTGGACCGCTTTCTGCTGCACGTGCTGGTGGATTACCCCAGCGAAGACGAGGAGCGGCAGATCCTGGAACAGACCACCGGCGGTACCACCGACGCGGTGCCGAAGGTGATGGATGCCGAAGCGGTGACCGCACTGCAGGCGGCCGTGCGCCAGGTGCATGTCAGCCCCGATGTGCTGGCCTGGATCACCCGCCTGGTGCGTGCCAGCCGGCCGGGCGAAGGCGCACCGGCAGCGATCAACCAGTGGGTGAAGTGGGGCGCCGGTCCGCGCGCCGGCCAGTCGCTGGTGCTCGCGGCAAAAGCGCGCGCACTGCTGCAGGGCCGCTTCGCCGCCACCCGCGAGGACGTGCAGGTACTGGCCGCACCGGTGATGCGCCATCGCCTGCTGCTGTCGTTCGCCGCCGAAGCCGAGCAGAAGCGTGCCGACGACGTGGTCGCTGCCCTGCTGCAGGCCGTGCCGTTCCCGGGTTGAGCCACGCGTGAACGCCGGTACCCCGCTGACCTTGCCACCGGACTTGCGTGCGCGCCTGCGCCTGCTGCGGCTGCGGCCGCGCCTGGCCAGCGGTGCCAGTGGCATCGGCCAGCACGCCAGCCGCAGCCGCGGTTCCGGCCTCGAGTTCGCCCAGTACCGTGCCTACGAGCCGGGAGACGAACTGCGCCAGATCGACTGGAAGCTGTACGCCCGCTCGGATCGCTTCTTCGTGCGCGAGTCCGAACGCGAAAGCCCGATCACGGTCTGGCTGTTGCTCGATGCCACCGCCTCGGCCGGCCAGGCCGATCGCGCGGCACCGCAGCGCACGCGCCTGGACCACATGCGCGGCGTGGCCGCCTGCGTGGTGGAACTGGCGCTGCAGCAGGGCGACCGTTTCGGCCTGCTGGCGATCAATGGCGATGGCCTGCAGCTGGTTCCCGCGGCGAACGGCGCACGCCAGCGTGATCGCGTGCATCTGCAACTGCATGCCTTGCAGGCGCGCGGCGCCTGGCCCGCGCCTGATCGCCTGCGCCCGCTGTGGGAACGCGTGCGCCCGGGCGACCTGCTGCTGGCAATCGGTGATGGCTTCGACGACGCCGGCATCGTGTTGCTCGAACAGCTGGCCAGCGCACGCCGCGAAGTGGCACTGCTGCAGATCCTGACCGCCGACGAGCGCGACTTCCCGTTCGACGCCGGCCACCGCTTCCGCGACCCGGAGACCGGCGAGGAACTGCTGGGCGACGGCGCGGCGATCCGCGCCGATTACCTGCAGCGCTTCGCTGACGCACGCAGCGCATTACGTGCGCGCCTGCAGGCCAGCGGCATCGCCAGTGCCACCGGCTGGCTCGACCAACCGTTGGACCAGCCGCTGCAGGCGCTGTTCGGCCGTGGGGGCGCTGCATGACCCTGCTGTTCCCGCTCGGCCTGGCCGCTCTCGCCGCAGGGCTGCTGCCGCTGCTGATCCACCTGGCCCGCCGCCATCCGTATACGCCACTGGATTTCGCCGCGCTGCGCTGGCTGCGTGCACAGATACGGCCGCGCCAGCGCATCCGCTTCGATGACTGGCCGTTGCTGCTGGTGCGGCTGTTGCTACTGGCAGCCTTGGCGCTGCTGCTGGCGCGGCCCGCGCTGACGGGCCCGGCAGCGCCCCCCGCTGCATGGACCGTGGTAGCGCCGGGACTGGATGCTACGGCACTGCGTGGAGCGGCCGAGGATGGCAACTGGCACTGGCTGGCACCTGGCTTCCCCGCCATCGATCAGGCACCACCGGCATCCAGCGCATCCCTGCCCAGCCTGTTGCGCGAACTGGACGCACAGCTGCCTGCGGGCACCGCGTTGACCGTGCACGTTCCCGATCCCCTGCCCGGCCTGGATGGCGCCCGCCTGCAGCTGTCGCGCGACGTGCAATGGCACACGCAGCCGATGCCGGTCACACCGCCGCAGACTGCAGCGGCATCGCCGCAGCTGCGCGCGCACGGCGAGGCATCCGCCACTGCCCAGCACTGGTTGAACGCACTGCGGCGCGCGTGGGGCGTGCAGGCAACGCTCGCTCCGCTGTCGGTGGATGCCCTGCCCGAACGCGGCGAGATCGGCGTGTGGAGCCGCAGCGATGCACTGCCGGCGAACTGGCAGGCGTGGCTGCGCGACGGCGGTCGTGTCATCACCGCCGGCAAGCCCGCTGCCGACGCCCGCATCCTGCTGCGCGACGCGGAGGGCGCACCGCTGCTGTGGCAACAACGCGTCGGCCACGGCTATCTGCTGGCGCTGCCGGGCGACTGGAATACCACGAGCAACGCCGCGCTGCGCGATCCGAAGTTGCCGCGTGCCCTGCTGCTGGCGCTGCAGCCACCCACGGCTCCGCGCCTGGGCGATGCACGTGACCAGGCACCGCAGCGGGCCGCATTGCCTGCTGCAACACCACCGCTGCGTGAGCCGACGCCTTGGCTGTTGCTGGCTATCGTGCTGCTGTTCGCCCTGGAACGCTGGATGGCCAGCAGCGCCCGCCGCAGGGTGGCCGCATGAATACCTTGCAGCACGCCTGGCAACGTGCGCGCCGGCGCCGTGCGCTCATCACCCTGCTGCTGGGCCTGCCATGGGCGCTGGCTGCGGCGGGGCTGGCCCTGCGTCTGGCAGGTTTCGATATCGCCTGCGTCGTCGGTACGATCAGCCTGCTCGCGTGTGCGGGCTTCGCCACTGCGCATGCCCGCCAACTGGACCGGCAGTGGCTGCAACGCCACCTTGATGGCAGCGGTGCCAGCGAGGACAGTGCCGATCTGCTGTTCGCCGATGCCGCCACGCTCAATCCGCTGCAGCAGCGCCAGCGTGCGCATGTGCTGGCCACGCTGGAACGCGCGATGCCGGAGCTGCGTCCACACTGGCCGCCTGGGGCATTGGCGCTGTGCTGGATCGCGGGCCTGGCCATTGTTGTGCTGGCAGTCGGCTGGCCACGTTCGAACCCCGGTTCCGCGCCAGTCCGCACCTCAGCGCCGGGCAGCACGGCCGCCGCAGGCCCGCTACGCCTGCAGTCCACCCGCCTGCGCATCGACGCACCGGCCTATACCGGCCAGGCCACGCTTACCCAGAATGCGCTGGACGCCAAGGTCGCCGCCGACAGCCGACTGTCCTGGTCGCTGCGCTTCGACCGCGCACCGGACAAGGCATGGCTGCAGTTCCACGATGGTCGCAGGTTGCCGCTGAGCGAGCACGAAGGACAGTGGCAGGCGCAGGATGTGGCACGCGCGCCGGTGCTGTACCGCGTGGTGAGCGAACCGGCACTGGCAGAGACCCGCCTGCATCGGCTGGATGTGGTGGCCGACCGTGCACCCAGCGTGCGCGTACTGGAGCCCACGGCCAGCCTGGTGCTGGGCACGCCGGGGCAACGACAGTGGGCACTGCGCTTCGAAGCCAACGACGATTACGGTGTCGCGGCGCAGGCAACGCTGTCGATCACCACCACCCAGGGCAGCGGGGAGAACATCACCTTCGTGAAGCGCGGCATCACGCTTGCCGGCAGCGGCGAAGCCACCGCGCGACGTTTCGCCCATACCCTGGATCTGGCTGCGCTGGGCGCGCAGCCCGGCAACGATGTGATCGCCCAGTTGGAAGTGCGCGACAACCATGCACCCACGCCGCAGACCGGGCGCAGCAGCAGCGTGATCCTGCGCCTGCCCAGCGCCGAAGTCGCGCTCGGTGCGGAGCTCGAAGGCCGCATCAAGAAGACCCTGCCTGCGTACTTCCGCAGCCAGCGGCAGATCATCATCGATGCCGAAGCCCTGATCCGGCAGCGACGCAGCCTGGCCGACGAGGACGTCGTGAAGCGCAGCGATGCGATCGGTGTCGACCAGCGCATCCTGCGCCTGCGCTACGGCCAGTTCCTGGGCGAGGAAAGCGAAGGTGCACCGAAGCCACCGCCGACCAGCGACCTGCCCACCAGCGATACGCCGGCCGCCGGCGACCACGACGACGATCACGACCATGGCGCCGAGGCCGGCGCGCACGACGGGCATGACCATGATCACGGCGGCAAGCCGACCAATGCAGATACGCCACCGGTGTTCGGCAGCGACACCGACGTGCTCTCCGAGTATGGCCACACCCACGACCACGCCGAGGCGGCGACCCTGCTCGATCCGCAGACCCGCGCCACGTTGAAGGCCGCGCTGGACCAAATGTGGTCGGCCGAAGGCGAGCTGCGCCAGGGCCGTCCGGAACAGGCATTGCCCTTCGCCTACAAGGCGCTGGGCTTCATCAAGCAGGTGCAGCAGGCCGAACGCATTTATCTGGCCCGGGTCGGGCTGGAGCTGCCACCGATTGATGAAGGCCGTCGCCTCGGCGGTGATCGCGCCGGATTGGCCAGTCGTGAACTGCCGTTGGCCGCGCGCACGCCGCCGGATCCGGCCATCGTTGAAGCTTGGCAGCGCCTCGGTGATGACAACGGCGCACCGGATCTCGATGCACTCGCGGCCTGGCAGCAGCGCAACGCGGCCTACCTGCCCGATGCATTGGATCTGGCTGCGGCCATCGAGCAGCTGCGCATCGAGCCCGACTGCATCGACTGTCGCCAGCGCCTGCGTGCGCAGCTGTGGCGCGCGCTGCAGCGTCCACTGCCGCAGGCGATGCGGCGCAGTGCGGCCGATGCGATGGGCCAGCGCTACCTCGATGCGCTGGAGGCGCAGCCATGACCGCCACCAGCCTGAACCTGTGGATTGCGCTGGCACTCACTCTGGTCGTGGTCATCGCCAGCGTGCGCCAGTTGCGTGGAAGCACAACGCACCCTGGCCGCCGGTGGAGCGTGATCGCACTGCAGGTCATCGTCGCCACGCTGCTGTACTTCTGCCTGATGCCGCCCACCCGCCAGCAGCCCGCAGGCGGGCTGGTCGTGCTTGGCGTCGATGCCGGCAAGGCCGGCGCACCCCCGGCCAGCGAAGGCCCGCTGTTGCTGTTGCCCGAAGCTGCCGATGTGCCCGGCGCACAGCGCGTTCCCGACCTGGCCACCGCGCTGCGCCAGCATCCGGCCGCCACGCTGACGCTGGTCGGTGCAGGCCTGGCCGCACGTGACCGCGACGCGCTGCTGCCATCGGATGTACGTTGGCAGGCTGCACCGGAGCCGCGCGGCTGGATCGCGCTGCAAGCACCGGCCGATGTGGCCCCCGGTGCACGCTTCGAAGTACTGGCCCAGGCGCGTGGCGCGGCAAAGGCCAAAGCAGAACTGCTCGACCCGGCCGACAGCGTAGTCGATCGCACGGACGTTGCCGACGACGGCCGCGTGCAGCTGAGCGGCATCGCCCGCGCCGAAGGCCGCAGCGTGTTCAAGCTGCGCCTGCTCGATGCCGACGGCCATGTGGTGGACAGCGTCCCGGTGCCGCAGCAGACCCTGCCGGCCGCACCGCTGCGCCTGCTGGTGCGCGCCAGTGCGCCGGGCCCAGAGCTGAAGTACCTGCGCCGCTGGGCGGCCGATGCCGGCATCCGTGTGCAGGTGCAGGCGGATGCCGGGGCCGGACTCAGCATCGGCGATGGCGCGGTGGCGATTGATGCAGCATCGCTCACGCGCAGCGATCTGCTGCTGCTGGACGAGCGCAGCCTCGCGGCATTGAGTGCAGGCCAGCTGGCCACCGTGCGCCAGGCACTGCGCGATGGACTGGGCGTGCTGGTACGCAGTGCGGGCGCACCTTCGGCCAGTGCGCGCCAGCGCCTCCGCGATCTGGGCCTGCCCGTGCAGGGCGATGGCAGCAGCCGCACCCTCGAACTTCCCGCCGATGGCGAAGGCGCGATCCTCGCCGCACGCCGTGGCCCGCTCGCCGCCGGCACATTGCCCACCGGCTACGGCGAAGAGGCCGACCGCAGCTCGCACAGTGCCGCGCTGCCTTCGCTGGAAGCACTGGCGTTGCAGGCGCCGGGCGGCAGCGCACTGCTGCACGATCGAGCTGGCAACGCCATCGGTGGCTGGCGCGCGGTCGGCAAGGGCCGCATCGGCCTGCTGCCCATCACCGACAGCTGGCGTTGGGTGCTGGCCGGGCGCGATGACCGCCACGGCGAACTCTGGAGCGACGCGGTGGCCACGTTGGCACGCGCGCAGGACAGCGCTGATGCACTGTGGTCACCGCAGCCGATCGCCTGGGCAGGTGAACGACAGGCGCTGTGCGGTGTGCAGGCACCACTGCAGGCCTTCAACAAACGCGGCGACGACGTGCCCCTGATCGTCGATGGCACGGCGTCGGCGCTGCGCTGCGCCGGCTGGTGGCCCCGTGAGGCAGGCTGGCAACGCCTGCAGCATGGCGACAGCGTTGTCTGGCGCTACGTGTTCGACCCGAAGGATGCACCGACGCTGCATCGACAGGTGATGATCGATGCGACCACGCGGGCGTTGGCTGCCAGCACGCTGGCAGACGCGTCGGTGGTGCAACCCGTGCCGGGCTCGCGCTGGCCGTGGTGGCTGGCGTTCGTGCTGTGCGCCTCGCTGCTGTGGTGGCTGGAGCGGCGGCGCTGACCGCATCGATTGAATCGCGGGCAGCACCCACGCGTGGCGTGGATCTACTGGCCCCAATCCTCATGCGCCCTTCAACGTTTTCCGGCGCGCCGGTACACACCGTTGAAACGCACGTTCATGCCACCGCATTCGCTGTTGTCGGCCACGATCAGCACCTCACCCAGTGAGTGCACGCGAACCCGGCACGTGTCCTCGGCGAACTCGACATCGGCACCCTGCGGTATGGCACGCGCTTCCACCTGGCCCAGGTTCGGCCCATACGGGCGCTGCTCCGGCGTGGGGTTGGCGGAGGGCCAGTAGGCGTCCCCCTCCACATGCAGTTGCCCACCCTGCACGGTGATGCGCAGGCCGTTGTCGCCGTCCTTCCAGTTGCCCGCCCAGTCCTGCAGCGTGGGCACGGCTACCGGCAACGGTTGCAGCTTGCTGCGGTCGACCCAGCCGGCGCTGCCGCCCACCTTGTTCGGGAAGAACGCGCAGCGGTAACGGCCCAGGTCGCGACCGGTCACCACCGTATCGCCGTTGACCACATAGCTGCGCTGGCGGCAGGCCGGTTCGCCCTTGGCGGGGCAGCCATCCATGTCGCCGAGCAGGTACAGGCGCGGTACATCGACCACCCGCGCCAGCGCGAACCGGCTCTGTTCGGAGGGGAATGCGCCATTGCGGCAGGCGCCGCCATCGGCGATATCGGACGCGAAGGCGGAGGCCGGCAGCAACGCGGCCAGCAGGCAGAACGAACGCAGGGACATGACAGCATTACCGGTGGGGGGCCAGCAGCATATACCGGCCTACTTCACTGGCGCTGTGTCGCCGGCATCCTGCTCCTGTGAGAACCGCAGCGCGCGCTGCTGCTGTTCGGCGCTGAGCTCTGGCGGTGGCCGCGCCACGGCCGCCTGGATCTGGTCCGGCCCGCCGGTGAGTTTGTTGATGCCTTTGGCTGCCGCCATCACACCCTTGACCACGCCCATCATGATGTAGCCACCGCCCATGCTGACCTGCTCCGGCGACGGCGGCTCGCTCCAGTCACGGCTGAAGCGGTTGTCGCCGAACTTCACCGGGTTCTTGAAGCGGTACAGGTCCAGCGGCTCGTCATCCGGCTTGAGCGCGCGAACTTCTCCCAAGGTGGTGACGCCGTCCTGTGGCGGGGTGGTGGAGATCGGCGCGGGGGGTGCGGCCGGCGCATCTACAGGAGGTGCAGGCGCAGGACCAGACGCAGGCACCGACTGCTGCGCCTGCGCGATGCCCGCCAGCAACAGGCTGGCCAGCAGTGCTCCCTGCGTTCCCGGTCGTGCCACAGCCATCCACCCTGTTGGTTGCGTCCAGTGAACAAGGATACGGATGCGGGCTTCAGATTTCGTTGGCATCGGCGGGGGCATTCAGGGTGTGTCACGCATCGTCGCTGCGCGGACCGGGCACCGAAGTTTGCAACGAACTTCATTCCCCTCGGGGCGCGGGGACGGCATCCTGCGGTTTTCCCGGTAAGGCCCTCCTTGATGACAGCTCCCTCCACACGCCCGCCGCGTCGGCCAGTCGCCTGCTGATGTCGCGCGCGGCAGTACTGGTTGGTCTGGCGGTCGTGTGCCTGATGGTCATCGCGACCGCAGCCGAATGGACATCGCGTGTCCGCGCAGGCATCGCCTCGCTGCGCCGCAGCAGCACGCTGCGGACGCTGGGCGCGGACGAACACATGGCACTGGCACCGGTGCGCGCGTTGACCGGCTGCGACCATGACGACCAGATAAAGCGGCTGAGTGGCGCCTTCACAGGCGGGGCGTGGCGGAACAGCTTCCCGGTCGGTGACGGCTTTCTGGCTGGCATTCCCGTGCTGGTGCCAAGACAGGCATGGCCCTACCTCTCGGAAGACAATGAAGCTGACGTGGTACTGGGTGATCACGTGGCCATGGTGGTGCGTCTCAATGGCTTCACCATCGCTGCTGCACGGCCGGATGCAGCCACCAGCCGCGTCTGTGGCGAGCGCCTGGAGACACCCGAAGAAATCTCGATGCGACGGGGTCCCGGCCTGCGCCCGTCCCCGCTGCTGATTGCCGCACTGGCGCTGTGGGCCGCCACCGGCGTCCCGGGCCTGCTCACCATGCCGTTGCTCGCCATCGCCGGTCTTGCGGCCTGGCTGGGCTTCCCTCGCCGCAACGGCCCTGCGACAGCGCAGCGCGTGCTGCGGGTCCGCGGGCGCCTGCGCGCGTACCAGCGTACTGCCCAGACATCACGGGTGTGGTTGCTGGGCAATGACCGGCGTGTGCAGCTTCCAGCGGAATGGGAGCACGCTGCGGCATTCTCCCGCAGGCGCTCGATGCTGCTGGATGTGCGCGCCTGTGACGGCGCAGTGCTGGGCGCTGGCACGGCGTGGTGCCTGGCCAGCGACCGACGCCGCTATCCGCCCCCGGGAGGGTCCTGGCAACTGGCGTGGCTGGGCCTGCTGCTGTGCGTGCTGGTCTTCGGCGCCGCCTGGATGCCGTGGTCGCAGCGCCTGGAGCTGGGCTGGCCGCTTGCGTCTGGGTGGCGGGCGGCGGCATTGCTGGCGTCGGCTGGCACGCGATGCGGTTTGTGGTCTGCATGGTGCAGTTCCTCCGCCGCAATGAGGCGCTTGACGCGGATATCGCGCAGCGTCCGGCCCCGTGGCACTGAACGGTTCACGCCCCTCGCGCGCGATGTCTCACATCCTGAGACGTGGATGTGGTGCCATGTGACCCCTCGCATTCCGTCCCGGCTCCACTTTCCATGGCCTACGAACTCGCCAAGCGCACCGCCGACGCCGAGCAGAAGCTCGCCACCCGCGACGGCCTGCCCGCCCGCGACGGCGCCCTGCTCAGCGCGCGCCTGCAGCGCCGCTACCAGGACCGCATCACCGGCAGCTTCGCCATTCCCGGCCGCGAAGGCCGCTACGCGCCCATTCCCGGGTCGGTGCCGCCGGCGCTGGCCGCCGCGCTGAAGGCACGTGGCATCGAGCAGCTCTACAGCCACCAGGCCGAAGCGTGGGAGGCCAGCCAGCGCGGCGAACACGTGGCCATCGTCACCCCCACCGCCAGCGGCAAGTCGCTGTGCTACACCCTGCCGGTGGTCAGTGCGGCCATGCAGGACAAGGCCAAGGCGCTGTACCTGTTCCCGACCAAGGCGCTGGCACAGGACCAGGTGGCCGAGCTGCTGGAACTCAACCGTGCTGGCGATCTGGGCGTCAAGGCCTTCACCTTCGATGGCGATACCCCGGGTGATGCGCGCCAGGCGATCCGCCTGCATGGCGACATCGTGGTGTCCAATCCGGACATGCTGCACCAGGCGATCCTGCCGCATCACACCAAGTGGGCGCAGTTCTTCGAGAACCTGCGCTACATCGTCATCGACGAAGTACACACCTACCGCGGCGTGTTCGGCAGCCACGTCACCAACGTGCTGCGCCGGCTCAAGCGCATCTGCGCGTTCTACGGCGTGCAACCGCAGTTCATCCTGTGCTCGGCCACCATCGGCAACCCGCAGGCACATGCCGAGGCGCTGATCGAGGCGCCGGTCACCGCCATCACCGAATCCGGCGCGCCCAGCGGGCCGAAACAGGTGCTGCTGTGGAACCCGCCGGTGATCAATCCGGACCTGGGCCTGCGCGCCTCGGCGCGGTCGCAGAGCAACCGCATCGCGCGCATCGCGATCAAGTCCGGGCTGAAGACCCTGGTGTTCGCGCAGACCCGGTTGATGGTCGAAGTGCTGACCAAGTACCTGAAGGACATCTTCGACCACGACCCGCGCAAACCGCCGCGCATCCGCGCCTACCGCGGTGGCTACCTGCCCACCGAGCGGCGCGAGACCGAGCGCGCGATGCGTGCCGGCAACATCGACGGCATCGTCAGCACGTCGGCGCTGGAACTGGGCGTGGATATCGGCAGCCTGGACGTGGTCATCCTCAATGGTTACCCCGGCAGCGTGGCCGCCACCTGGCAGCGCTTTGGCCGTGCCGGTCGCCGCCAGCAGCCCGCGCTGGGGGTGATGGTGGCCAGTTCGCAGCCGCTGGACCAGTACGTGGTGCGGCATCCGGACTTCTTCGCCGAGGCCTCGCCCGAGCACGCGCGTATCGCGCCGGACCAGCCGCTGATCCTGTTCGACCATATCCGGTGCGCGGCCTTCGAGCTGCCGTTCCGGGTCGGCGATGGCTTCGGCCCGATCGATCCGGAGGTATTCCTGGAAGCGCTGGCAGAGACCGAAGTGATCCACCGCGAAGGCGAGCGCTGGGAATGGATTGCCGACAGTTATCCCGCCAATGCGGTCAGCCTGCGCGCGGTGGCCGACGGTAACTTCGTGGTGGTCGACCGCAGCGATGGCCGCCAGCAGATCATCGCCGAGGTCGATTACTCCGCCGCCGCACTCACCCTGTACGAAGGGGCGATCCACATGGTGCAGTCCACCCCGTACCAGGTGGAGACGCTGGACTGGGAGGGCCGCAAGGCCTACGTCACCCGTACCCACGTGGACTACTACACCGACAGCATCGACTTCACCAAGCTCAAGGTGCTGGACCGTTTCGACGGCGGCGTGGCCGGCCGTGGCGATTCGCACCATGGCGAAGTGCATGTAGTGCGGCGCGTGGCCGGCTACAAGAAGATCCGCTATTACACCCACGAAAACATCGGCTACGGCCCGGTGAACCTGCCTGACCAGGAACTGCACACCACGGCGGTGTGGTGGCAGCTGCCTCAGGCGCTGCTGCTGCGTGCGTTCGCCAGCAAGCAGGATGCGCTGGATGGTTTTCTCGGCGCCGCCTACGCGCTGCACATCGTTGCCACCGTGGCGGTGATGGCCGATGCGCGCGACCTGCAGAAGTCGGTCGGCAACGGCGATGGTTCCTGGTTCGCCATCGCCGACCAGAGTGGCCGTGGCCAGCTGCGCGGCAGCGAGGGCGATCCCGCTGGAGTGGAGCTGCTGCAGGAATTCGTGCCCACCGTGTACCTGTACGACAATTTCCCCGGCGGTGTCGGCCTCAGCGAACCGCTGTGGCAACGCCAGGCCGAGCTGGTGCAGCGCGCGCGCGAACTGGTGCAGCGCTGCGACTGCAAGGCTGGCTGCCCGGCCTGCGTGGGTCCGGTGCTGGCCGCGCAGGAAGACGATGAGACTTCGCCGCGCACGCTGGCGCTGCGCGTGCTCGACCTGTTCGATGCCGACGCCTGCCAGCATGTGCCCGACGTGGTGATCACCACGCGCGAGCCGATGGAGTTGCTGGCACCGTGAGCCTGAGCTTGGACAAGCTGCGCCTGCTGCGGAAGCAGGCCGGCGACCCGAAGGCGATCACACCGGCCGCGCCGGACGCGCCCCCTGCGCCACCGGCGCCCGTGGCCGCCAACGATGCGCGGCAACCACCGGCCGAACGTTCGGTGTTCGCCTGGGTCGAACAGGAAATCCGCCACAAGCCGACCGGCGCTGCGGCCTCCGCACCGGCACCCACACCGCTGCGTCGGCCGGAAGTAGGCAGCCTGCATCGCCTGCTCGGCCTGCGCTCCCGCGGCAGTGCCACGCCGGCACGCGCCAGCGCACAGGATCGTCAGCTGCCCGGCGAGGAGATCGCACCGGGCCTGTTCCTGATCGAATCGCTGCAGCCGCAACCAATCCCGACCACCCCGCTGTCATTGGCCTTCGCCAAGCGCGAGGACCAGCACGTAGCTGCGCGCGACCTGCTGTTCTTCGATACCGAGACCACCGGCCTGGCCGGTGGCACCGGCACGCGTGCCTTCATGATCGGCGCTGCGGACTGGCACACGTGCCCGCAACGCGGCGACGGCCTGCGCGTCCGCCAGCTGCTGATGTCGACGATGGCCGCCGAAGAGGCCATGCTTGCCACCTTCGCCAGCTGGCTGCAGCCCTCCACCGTGTTCTGCAGCTACAACGGCCGCAGCTACGATGCGCCGCTGCTGAAGGCGCGCTACCGGCTGGCGCGCCAACGCGATCCGATCACCGCGCTGGACCATGTGGACCTGCTCTACCCCACCCGTCGCCGCTATCGCGGCACCTGGGAGAACTGCAAGCTGTCCACCATCGAGCGGCAATTGCTGCGCGTGGTCCGCGAGGACGACCTGCCGGGCTCGGAGGCACCGGGAGCATGGTTGCGCTTCCTGCGTGGCGGCGACGCCGTGAACCTGCGCCGGGTGGCCGATCACAATCATCAGGACGTGGTGACGCTGGCCTTGCTGCTGCAGCGGCTGGTGCGCGAGGAACAGCGCGAGCGCGAGACACTGGCGCTGGTCGGGCAGTAATGACACGGGGCAGCGTTGACATGCCCTGACGGTGGCAGCGGTGACACTGCCGCCACCATCCACGCCTGGAGCCCGACGATGCGCCTCAATCCCCTGGTCCTGCTCGCCATCCTGCCCTTGGCCGCCTGCAGCCATGCCGGCAGCAGTACCGCGCATGAGACCACGCCGCCACCGGCGGCCGATGGCCCGCATGAGTGCCAGCCCGACAAGCTTGAACCCTTCACCGGCAAGACCGCCGACGAGGCCACCGTGAAGCAGCTGGTCAGCGCCAGCGGCGCGCGCAATGCACGGGTGGTCAAGCCTGGCATGGCGGTGACCATGGACTTCCGCCAGGACCGCGTGACCGTGCAGGTGGATGCGCAGAACCGCATCGAACGCGCCAGCTGCGGTTGATGTTCCGCTGGTAGCGCCGTTTCAGAGGCGCTCGGCCTTGCCGCTGGCCAGTGCACGCGCGATCACCTGCTGTGCCTGCTGCGATGCCTGCGCATGCACACGTGCCTGGCGCTCACCCAGCGCGGCCTGCTGGCTGCCCAGTGCCGCCTGGCGGCTGGCCAGTTCAGACTGCTGGTTGGCCAGACGCCGCATGTCACGGGTGCGGCCGGACTGCGTGGCCTCGCTGCGGGCTTCCTGCATCGCACGACGTGCCTCGGCAGCGGCCTCGCGTGCAGCCTCACGCGCAACGGCCATATCGCCGGTTGCACCGCGCGCTGCCTTCGCCGCTTCCGCGGCGGCCTCACGGTTGATGTCGTGGGCGGCCATCGCATTGCGTGCAGCCTCGGCGGCAATCAGTGCGATGCGGCGCGACTCCTCGCCCTGCAGGCGGCTCATCTCACCCATCTGCCTGCCGAGTTCGCCCTGCTGGCGACCCAGCGCACTCTGCTGGCGGCCCAGTTCGCTCTGCTGGCGACCCAGCTCTGCGGCACCACTGTAGGCACGCTGCAGGCTCTGGATCAGCATCGGGTCGCGCACCACATAGCGCTTGTCGCCCTGGCGGAACCACAGCGCCGGGCCCTTGCCGAGCTGCCTGCGGGCCACCGTCACGTCGTCCATGCCGCCGTTGGCGAAAGTCGAATCACCATCGACCAGCACAAAGGCCTCCCGGGGCGACTTGCCCAGGTCCAGGCGGCCGTAGGTGGTGATGGAGCGGGCGGCCGACACCGTGCCTTCATCGTCTTCGGCCATGCCGGTGGCATCGTCGACGTCGGCCACGTCGGCATCGTCGGGCCCGGTCGCGTCAGCAGGTTCGGCCGGGGCTGCCGGTGCGGCAGGTGCCGCTGGGGCAGCCGCGGCCGCCGGCGGTGCGGACGGTGCTTCCGGGGCCTTAGGCGGTGGCGGCGCCACGGCCTTCGGCGCGGCCGGAGGGGCGGGCGGGGCGGGCGGCACCGGCGCTGCGACCAGCCGCATCGGCGCCACGCCCACCACCACCACCGCAGCGGTCAGCGCCACCGCCAGCAGACGCGGGCAGGACCGGGGCGACTGCAGCGAAAGCAGGCGACGCTTGAGGCTGGTGGTGCTCGGTGCGGCGCTGGCCACGCCCAGATGCGGCTGCGGGGCCACGCCCAACTGCAGCAACAGGCGGCCATAGGCCTGGCGGCTGGCGCCATGTTGGCCAACCACCGCTGCATCCACCGCTTCCTCGCGCGCCTGTGCATATTCACGCACCGACAGGCGCAGCAGCGGGTGGAAGAAGAACAGGTGCTGGGCCAGTGCAGGCAGCAGGCCCCATTGCAGGTCACGCCGCTGCAGGTGCTGCAGTTCGTGGGTCAGGGCCAGGTCCAGCGCATCGCCCTGCAGGGCATTGTCGCCGGCCGGCAGCAGCAGCACCGGGCGGAACGGCCCGACCAGCTGCGGTGCGTCCACCTGCGTGCTCATCCACAACCGCGGCGCAGGACGCACGCCGTGCGCATCGGAGGCCAGCTGCAGCGCCTGTACCAGCGCCTCGTCCTCGCAGGAATAGGCCGCAGCCAGCAGTGCGCGGCAGCGGCGCCACTCACCCAAGGTGCGCAGCGCCATCAGCAGCACGCCGGATGCCCACAGCGCAGCCAGTGCAACCGCCCACCACGCCACTGCCGGCACGTCCGCTGCAGGCATCGGCATCGCGGCCAGCAACTGTGCCGAGGCCTCCGGGGCCAGCGGGTAGACCATGTCAGCGGCCACGTCGGTTGCGGTCATCGCCACCGCCTGCGGGGCCGGCAGCCAGGGCAACTGCAACGGCTGGCTCCAGAACAGGCCGAGCACGGCCTGCAGCGAGACCAGCCACCACAGGCGGCAGCGGGTGGCCGCCGACAGCGACGGCAGCACGCGGCACAGGCCGTACACCAGCACCACCAGCAGTACGGTCTGCAGGCTGGTCCAGCCCAGCCGTTCCAGCATCGGGATCAGCATCGTGGTGTCCATGGCTCAGCCCTCGTGGCGACGCGATTGGAGTTGGGCGACCAGCGCTTCCAGCTCGGCCAGCTCGTTGTCGCTGACCTGCTGGCGCTGCGACAGGTAGGCCACGAACGGCGACACCGAGCCCTGCAGGGTGTTGTCGACGAACTGGGCCACGGCACCCTGCAGCACGCTCTGCGGGCCACGGGTGGCCTGGTAGCGGTAGACGCCGTCCTGCTGCCGGCGCTGAAGATACCCCTTCGCCCGCAGCCGCTCCATCATCGTCAGCACGGTGGAACGGGCCAGGCCTCGGGCCTCTCCATACCCACTGGCGACCTCGCCGACGCTGGCCGGCGCATGTTCATCGATGTACTGCAGCAGGGCCAGCTCCTGGTCCCCGATGGTCTTGCCACGCATGACACCACTCCCTTGACTACACGTGTCGCCACTGTCAGCTTGACGACAGCTGTAGTCAACCCCCCGGAAGTCATGGGCCGACGAACGGTAGCTGCGCCGAGCACTTAAACCTTTGGCGCGCTGTCCGCATCCGATCCGCAACGCCCGCTGGAATTCCGCATGTTCCGTCCAATGCTCCGAGTCGTGCTCATGCTCATCAGTGCCCTGCCCTTCACCGCCGTCTCTGCCAGCCAGGACCATGCCAACGACCAGACCCGCCGCCTGATCCGCCAGATCATGATGCAGCAGCGCATCCCCGGGCTGCAGGTCGCGGTGGTCAAGGACGGGCAGATCGTGCTGTCCGAGGCCTACGGTCTGGCCAATGTCGAGAACGGTGTGCGTGCCTCGCGCGTCACCCGCTTCCCGCTCAACTCGGCCACCAAGGCGTTCACCGGCGTGGCCGCCGCGCAGCTGGCGCAGGAGGGGCGATTGGATCTGGACGCGCCGGCCTCGCGTTACCTGGATGATCTTCCACCAGCGTGGAGAGACGTACGCGTACACCAGCTGCTGGCGCATACCTCCGGCCTTCCGGACATCCTTGATGCGAACGGGCTGTTGGGCGCTGGCTCAGAAGCGCAGGCGTGGGCGGCCGTCACTGCGCAGCCGGTCGAAGCCGAACCCGGGCAGCGCTTCGCCTACAACCAGACCAACTACGTTCTTCTGGCACGGATCATCGCGAAGCAATCCGGCATGCCCTACGAACGTTTCCTCGCCACCAGCCAGTTCAGCAGCGCGCGCATGGCACGCACCACCTTCGGCGACAGCTACGACCTGATTCCGGATGCGGCGACGATGTACAGCCTGGCCCCGCGTGCCACCGACGCGGCCGATGCACCGCCACGCCTGTCGCATTGGTTCTACGACATACCGCCTTCGCTGTGGGCCGGTGGCGGCATCCTCACCACCGCCGACGACACCGCGCGCTGGCTGGCCGCGCTGACCGAAGGCCGCCTGCTGCCGGAGGCGGCCCTGCGGCGGATGTGGAGCGCAGAGCGCTTGGCGGATGGCCGTGCCGGCCCGTGGGCGGAGGGCTGGCCGGTACTGCGCGCATCGCCCGACCTGCAGGTGGCAGGTATCGGCGGTGCGCGTGCGGCGTTCGTGGTCTATCCCGAGCGCGGCGTGGCGGTGGTGGTGCTGACCAACCTGGTCGGTGCCAATCCGCAGCAGTTCATTCCACGCATTGCCGATCTCTATGCGCCTGCGCTGACCGTGCCCTGAGGCTGCCGGCCAGCGGCCGGCAGCCCCGTCTCACCCACGTGGACCGCCCATCACCGGCAGGATCACCCCGCTGATGTAACTGGCACAGGCCGGAGAGGCCAGGAACACATAGGCGGGCGACAGTTCCTCGGGCTGTGCGGGCCGGCCCATGTCGCTGTCCTTGCCGAACTGGGCGACGTCCTCGGCCTGCTTGTCGGCCGGGTTCAGCGGCGTCCACACCGGCCCCGGCGCCACGCAGTTCACCCGGATGCCACGTGGCAGCAGCTGGCTGGCCAGCGACTTGGTGAACGCATGGATCGCGCCCTTGGTGGCCGAGTAGTCGATCAGCGCCTTGCTGCCGAAGATGCCCGTTTCCGAACCGGTGTTGATGATGCTGGCGCCCTCGCCCAGATGCGGCAGCACCGCGCGCGCCATCTGGATGTAACCGCCGATGTTGGTCTGCAGGGTCTCCTGCAGGTGCGCGTCTTCCAGGTCTTCCAGCCGCTCGCAGTGCAGCTGGAACGCGGCGTTGTTGACCAGGATGTCGATGCCGCCGAACGCCTTGGCCACCTGCTTCACCGCTTTGTCGCAGAAGCGCGGATCGCGCACGTCACCGGCGATCACGATGCAACGGCCGCCTTCGCGCTCCACGTGCTGGCGGGTGATGTCCGCGTCCTCGGCCTCGTCCAGGTGCAGCACGGCCACGTCCGCGCCTTCGCGTGCGAACAGCACCGCCACCGCACGGCCAATGCCGGAGTCGCCACCGGTGACGATCGCACGCATGCCCTGCAGCTTGCCGCTGCCCGCGTAGTCGGGTGCAAGGAAGCGGGGCGCCAGCTCCAGTTCGTGCTCATGCCCGGGCTTGGCCAGCTGCTGCGCCGGCATCGCCTCCGGCTGGCGCCGTGCGCCGGCCTGGGTCGCGGTCTTCTTCGTGGCCTTGCTGGCCGCCCGGGCGTCCTTGGCCTTCTCCTGGTCCTGCAGGCGCCGCTGCCGGGCCGCGACGCGTGCTGCCCGCGGATCGCTGGCGGCCGCCTTGCGGGTCGCGGTCTTCACTACTCGCGGGCGATCGGGGTCGGCGACCGCCTTGGCCGGGGTGCTGCCTTTACGCACTTTCGGCGATGCCTTTCGGCGGGCGGGTGTCTTCTTGGTGGTGGCCATGCAGGTCTCCTCGGGAGGGAACGGGGCTGCCGGCCAGCGGCCGACACTACCGGGGGGGCGGCGCGCGCCGCACCTGCAGTCTCTCTACGCACGCTGTTGGCGGCAGTGAGCGCGCCGTGTCCACGATGTGCACGGCATTCATTCCGCCACCACGTGCGCCGTCGCACCCTGCACGCAACCACACAGGGAACGCCTCCATGAAACATGCCATCGCCACCGCCGCCGTCTGCTTTGCCCTCGCCGCCTGCAGCAGCACACCGATGGCCCAGGTGCAGCCGATCGACGGCGTGATTTCCGGCCAGTGCCACAGCGACAGGGTGCGCGGCGCGGTGGGCCTGGCCGCCTCGGACGCCACTGTGGCCCGTGCACGCGTGGACAGCGACAGCCTGCACGTGCGGGTCCTGCGCCACGACGGCCCGCGGGTGCCACCGGCCAGCGAAGGCGGCGACCGCCTGACCATCGAGAAGGGCCGCACCAACAATATCGTCGCGATCTACTGCGGCTGACGACTGCGGCTGAGCCGGCGTGCCCTGCGCAGCACGCGCAGGGTGGCCTGCTCCCACTGGCGCGGCCCGCGCAGGCCGGCCAGCTTGGCCAGTTCACCGCGCTCCCAGCCGACGAACACGCACGGGTCGATATAGGCCTTGCGGCACACCGCCGGCGTGTTGCCCAACCGGGCCGCCACCTGGCACACCACGCTGCGCTGTGCCTGCGCCAGCGCACGCTGGCTGGCCGGTTCCGGCAGCTCGGTGGCAGCAAACGCCTGCACCGCCGCGACGGTCCCGCCCCAGGTGCGGAAATCCTTGGCAGTGAAGTCCTCGCCCATCACCTCGCGCAGGTAGTCGTTCACCGCACCGGAGTCGACCGGCTGCAGCGCACCGTCGTCATCGCGGTACTGGAACAACGCCTGCCCCGGCAGCTGCTGCAGGCGCCGCACCAGCAGCCCCAGCCTGCGGTCGCCCACGGTCACCTCCTGCAGCTGCCCGGACTTGCCGCGGAAACGCATGCGCACCCGGCCGCCACGCAGCAGCTCCAGATGACGGTTACGCAGTGTGGTCAGTCCGAATGACCGGTTCTGCTGCGCATAGGTCTCATTGCCGACCCGCACCAGGGTGTCGGCCAGCAACGCGACCACCATGGCCAGCACCTTTTCCTTAGGGAAACCCGGCCGTTTCAGATCCCGCGACAACCGCCGCCGCAGCGTGGGCAAGGCCTCGCCAAAGGCGATGATGCGGTCGAACTTGCCGGCGTCGCGCTCCTTCGCCCAGTCGGGGTGGTAACGGTACTGCTTGCGCCCGCGCGCATCGCGGCCTGTGGCCTGCAGGTGGCCGTTGCCGTGGGCGCAGATCCACACCGCGGTGTAGGCCGGTGGAATCGCCAGTGCGCGGATGCGTTGCAGGGTGGTGGCGTCGCGTATCGCGTGGCCATCAGCATCGCGGTAACTGAAACCTTTTCCGGCGCGGCGCCGGCTGATGCCCGGCTGGGTGTCGTCGACATAGCGCAGGCCGGCCGCGCGCGCGGCCTGTCGTTCGGGAGTGGAGGCGGTCGGCATGCCAGTAGTGTCGCGGTCGCCGTGCCGCGATCCTGTCGATAACACAAGACAAACACGTGAGGGCCGGTTCGCCGCTATGCTCGGGTCTTCACAACCCCTTCCGGAGTCATGATGTCGTTCCCGATTCGCGCCCGTTCGCTCTCCGCCCTGCTGCTGCCGGCCGTGCTGGCCTTGACCGCCTGCCAGGCACCGGCGCTGGATGAACAGGATTCGGCCACGGCCCACGCCCAGCAGGCGGCCGAAGCCGCCAAGGCACCGGCCGACGAAGCCGGCAAGGCCATCGAGGCGCCGCCGGTCGGCACCTGCGATGCCAGCCAGGTGCAGAGCCTGGTCGGCCAGGCCTACACCGATGGGCTGGGCAAGCAGGCGCAGGAAGATGCAGGCGCCAGCCAGGTACGCGTGCTCAAGCCCAATGATGTGGCCACGATGGAGTTCCTCGGCGACCGCCTGAACATCGAAGTGGACGCCAAGGGCGCCATCAGCGGCGTGCGCTGCGGCTGAGTCCCGCCCCGCGCCGGCACTGGGTTGCCGGCGCGTTCTGTTGCACCTGCAACCGTGTATTGCGGCGTTGCAGCAACCTGTGATCTAGTCGAGGCATCCGGTGGCCTCACGATGCGCTCCAGGGAATGAGCGGGGACGAGTGTCGCCGCCAACCCTATACGCATCGAGGTAGAGATGGCCCCCCGCAACCGCCAAGGGCTTTACGACCCGCGCTCCGAGCGCGATGCCTGTGGATTTGGCATGGTCGCCCAGCTCGACGATCAACCATCGCGCCTGTTGGTTGATACCGCCATCGCCGCGCTTTCGCGCATGACCCACCGTGGCGGTGTTGCCGCCGATGGCCTGACCGGTGATGGCTGCGGCCTGCTGCTGCGCCGCCCCGATGCGTTCCTGAAACTGCTGGCCAGCGAAGCCGGCATTGCCGTCGCCACACGCTTCGCCGCCGGCCTGGTATTCCTGCCGCACGACGCCGACGCGGCGCAGGCCTGCCGCGCGCAGCTGCAGGCGCAGGTGGAAGCGGTGGGCTGCAAGGTCGCTGGCTGGCGCGAGGTACCGACCGACGACAGCGTCTGCGGCCAACTGGCGCGCGACACGCTGCCGCGCATCGAGCAGGTGTTCGTCGATGCGGGGGTTGGCCAGGATGATGCCGGCTTCGCGCTGGCGTTGTTCCTGGCCCGCCGCCGCAGCGAACAGCAGCTGCGCGATCACGCCGACTTCTACGTCACCACCCTCACCCCGGATGCGATCAGCTACAAGGGCATGGTGCTGCCGGACAAGCTCAGCCGCTTCTTCCCGGACCTGCAGCGCCGCGAGCTGGCCTCCAGCGCGATCGTGTTCCACCAGCGCTTCTCGACCAACACGCTGCCGCGCTGGCCGCTCGCCCATCCGTTCCGCATGCTCGCCCACAACGGCGAGATCAACACCATCGAGGGCAATCGTCGCTGGGCGCAGGCGCGCAGCAAGGTGTGGAAGACGCCGCGCTTCGATATTGGTGAATTCGACCCGGTCATCTCCATGCACGGTTCGGATTCGCAGAGCCTGGACAACATGCTGGAGCTGATGGTCGCCGGTGGCATGGAGTTGATCCAGGCGCTGCGCATCCTGGTGCCGCCTGCCACGCAGTCGCTGGAATTCAAGGATCCGGACCTGGCGGCCTTCTACGAGTTCCACGGCCTCAACAGCGAGCCGTGGGACGGCCCGGCCGGCATCGTCGCCTGCGACAGCCGCTATGCGGTGTGTACGCTGGACCGCAAC
This sequence comes from Stenotrophomonas sp. Sm10, assembly GCF_030985515.1. Classification (NCBI taxonomy): domain Bacteria; kingdom Pseudomonadati; phylum Pseudomonadota; class Gammaproteobacteria; order Lysobacterales; family Lysobacteraceae; genus Stenotrophomonas; species Stenotrophomonas sp. Sm10. Next base: position 8,445 of record NZ_JAPTFO010000046.1, on the reverse strand, counting down.
GGCCTGCGACCGGCGCGCTGGATGCTCACCGCCGACCGCCACTTCCTGGTCGCCTCCGAAGCCGGCGTGTGGGAAGTGCCGACCGAGCGCGTGGTGCGCAAGGGCAAGCTCGGCCCCGGCGAGATGATCGCGATCGACCTCAAGCGCGGCGACCTGCTCGACTCCGATGCGGTCGACCGCATCAACCGCGGCCGCGCGCCCTACAAGCAGTGGCTGCAGCAGGGCGTGACCTACCTGCAGACCGAACTGATCGACCCGTCGCTGGTGGAAGAGCCCTTCGACGAAGGCACCCTGCGCAGCTACCACAAGCTGTACCAGCTCAGCAGCGAGGAGGTGGAGCAGGTGCTGCGGCCGCTGGCCGAGACCGAGCAGGAAGCCACCGGCTCGATGGGCGACGACACGCCGATGGCGGTGCTGAGCCAGCGCAGCCGCCCGCTGTACGACTATTTCCGCCAGGCCTTCGCGCAGGTCACCAACCCGCCGATCGACCCGCTGCGCGAAGACTGCGCGATGTCGCTGTCCACCCAGCTCGGCAAGGAAACCAACATCTTCCATGCCGGCCCGGAGACGGTGAACCACGTCATCCTCAATTCGCCGGTACTGAGCCAGCGCAAGCTGCGCCAGCTGTTGAAGATGGACCAGTACGTGCAGGCCAACCGCCTGCTCGACCTTTCCTACAGCGAAGACGAAGGCCTGCGCGCCGGCATCGAACGCATCTGCAGCGAAGCGGAACAGGCCGCGCGCGATGGCATGGTGATGCTGCTGCTGTCCGACCGCTACCCGGTGGTCGGGCGGCCGATGGTGCATGCGCTGCTGGCCACCAGTGCCATCCACCACCACCTGTCTCGGCTGGGCCTGCGCTGCGACGTGAACCTCATCGTCGAGACCGGCACCGCACGTGACCCGCACCACATGGCCTGCCTGCTCGGTTTCGGTGCCACGGCGGTTTACCCGTACCTGGCCTACCAGACCCTGTTCGACCTGGGCCGTCGCGGCATCCTCAAGCTCAGCAAGGGCGGCGAGCAATCGCAGATCGGCCGCCGCTACCGCAAGGGTATCTACAAGGGCCTGTCGAAGATCATCTCGAAGATGGGCATCTGTACGGTGGCCAGCTACCGCGGCGCGCAGCTGTTCGAGATCATCGGCCTGGAACCGGAAGTGGTGGACCTGTGCTTCCCCGATACCGCCTCGCGCATCGGCGGCGCCGGCTTTGCCCGCCTGGATGCCGACGCGCGCGAACTGTGCGCGCAGGCCTGGGACGCGCAGCAGGACGTGGATGTTGGCGGCCTGCTGAAGTACGTGCACGGCGGCGAATACCACATGTACAACCCGGACGTGGTGACCACCCTGCAGCGCGCGGCGCGCAGCGGTGACCCGCGTGCGTGGCAGCAGTACTGCGATGCGGTGCATGCGCGTCCGCCATCGGCGCTGCGTGACCTGCTGGAGCTGGTGCCGGCGGCCACGCCCGTGCCGCTGGAGGAGGTCGCTCCAGCCAGTACCCTGTTCCCGCGCTTCGATACTGCGGCGATCAGCCTGGGCGCACTGTCGCCGGAAGCGCATGAAGCATTGGCCATCGCCATGAACCGCCTCGGCGGCCGCAGCAATTCCGGCGAAGGCGGTGAGGATCCCGCCCGCTATGGCACCGCGAAGCGCAGCAAGATCAAGCAGGTGGCCTCCGGCCGCTTCGGCGTTACCGCCGAGTACCTGGTCAATGCCGAAGTGCTGCAGATCAAGGTCGCGCAGGGCGCCAAGCCCGGCGAGGGCGGCCAGCTGCCCGGCCACAAGGTCAACGAACTGATCGCACGTCTGCGCTACGCGCGGCCGGGCATCGGCCTGATCTCGCCGCCGCCGCACCACGACATCTATTCGATCGAAGACCTGGCGCAGCTGATCTACGACCTCAAGCAGGTCAACCCGACCGCGCTGGTATCGGTAAAGCTGGTCAGCCATGCCGGCGTTGGCACCATCGCCGCCGGTGTGGTCAAGGCCGGTGCGGACCTGATCACCATCTCCGGCCATGACGGTGGCACCGGTGCGTCGCCGGTCAGCTCGATCCGCTATGCCGGCGTGCCGTGGGAGCTGGGCGTGGCCGAAGCGCACCAGGCGCTGCTGGCCAACGACCTGCGCGGGCGCACCCTGCTGCAGACCGATGGCGGGCTGAAGACCGGCCTGGACGTGGTCAAGGCCGCGCTGCTGGGCGCGGACAGCTTCGGCTTCGGCACGGCGCCGATGATCGTGCTGGGCTGCAAGTACCTGCGCATCTGCCACCTCAACAACTGCGCCACCGGTGTGGCCACCCAGGACGAGCGCCTGCGCGAGAACCACTTCACCGGCCAGCCGGAGCGCGTGGAGAACTTCTTCCGGCTGCTGGCCGAAGAAGTGCGTGGCTGGCTGTCCTACCTGGGCGCGCGTTCGCTGGAAGAGATCGTCGGCCGCACCGACCTGCTGCGGCAGATCGAGGCCGCGCCGCGTGACGGCGTGCGCGTGGACCTGTCGCGCCTGCTGGCCGATGCCCGTTACGAGGGCAGCCACTGCGCCGCGCAGCGCCTGTACGAGTCGCCGGACAGCCTGGCCACGCAGATGGACGGCCTGCTTGCCTCCGCCATTGAACACAAGCGCGGCGGCGAGCATCGCTTCCTGATCCACAACACCGACCGCAGCATCGGCACCCGCCTGGCCGGCGCGGTGGCACGCGCGCACGGCAACCAGGGCATGGCCGACACGCCGCTGGAACTGCGCTTTCGCGGCAGCGCCGGGCAGAGCTTCGGCGCGTTCAACGTGGGTGGCCTGCACCTGGAGGTGGAAGGCGAAGCCAACGACTACGTCGGCAAGGGCATGGCCGGTGGCCGCCTGGTGGTGCGACCGCCGCGCGGTGCCCGCTTCGAGGCACGCAGCACCGCCATCATCGGCAACACCTGCCTGTACGGCGCCACCGGCGGCGAGCTGTTCGCCGCGGGCAGGGCGGGCGAGCGCTTCGCGGTACGCAACTCCGGCGCGCTGGCGGTAGTGGAGGGTGCCGGCGACCACTGCTGCGAGTACATGACCGATGGCGTGGTACTGGTGCTGGGCAAGGTCGGGCTGAACTTCGGTGCCGGTTTCACCGGCGGCCTGGCCTACGTGCTGGACGTCGATCGCGATTTCGTCGACCGCTACAACCACGAGCTGATCGACATCCATCGCGTGTCCGCCGAGGGCTTCGAGAACTATCGCCAGCACCTGCACCGCCTGATCGGCCGCCACCGCGAGCTGACCGGCAGCATCTGGGCGCAGCAGATCCTGGACGAGTTCCGCGATTACATCGGCAAGTTCTGGCTGGTCAAACCGAAGGCCGCCAGCATCGAGTCGCTGACCGAAACCCTGCGACGCGCCGCGTGATGTTTTCCGGTAGTGCCGGCCGCTGGCCGGCAACGTTCCCCCTCGCATTACAGAGCCCGCCATGAGCCGCAAGCACGCTTTCCAGTTCCTCGACCTGCCCCGCACCATGCCGCAGCGCATTCCGGTGGAACTGCGCACCTCCGGCGACTGGGGTGAGCTGTACGGCAGGTTCGGCAAGGAAGACGCGCAGTACCAGGCCGGCCGCTGCCTGGACTGCGGCAACCCGTACTGCAGCTGGAAGTGCCCGGTGCACAACGCCATTCCGCAGTGGCTTCAGCTGGTGCAGGAGAACCGCATCCACGAGGCGGCCACGCTGTGCCACAGCACCAACCCGCTGCCGGAAGTGTGCGGCCGGGTGTGCCCGCAGGACCGGCTGTGCGAAGGCAGCTGCACGCTGGAGGAGTTCGGTGCGGTCACCATCGGCGCGGTGGAGAAGTACATCGTCGATACCGCATTGGCCAGTGGCTGGCGCCCGGATCTGGCCGCGGTGCAGCCGACCGGCCACAGCGTGGCGGTGATCGGCGCCGGTCCGGCGGGGCTGGCCTGTGCCGACCGCCTGGCTCGCGCCGGCATTGCCGCCGTGGTCTATGACCGCTACGAGCAGATCGGCGGCCTGCTGCAGTTCGGCATCCCCAGCTTCAAGCTGGACAAGGACGTGATCCGTCGCCGCCGCGACGTGCTGGAGGGCATGGGGGTGCAGTTCCGCCTCGGCGTGGAGATCGGCCGCGACATCAGCCTGCAGCAGCTGCTGGATACCCACGATGCGGTGTTCGTCGGCACCGGCGCCTACCGCTACACCGATGGCGGCCTCGACGGCCAGGACCTGAAAGGCGTGCTGCCGGCGTTGCCGTTCCTGGTGCAGAACAGCCGCATCGTCGGTGGTGATGATCCGAAGGGCCGGCCGATTGCCGGCTGGGAAGACACCATCGCCCTGCCCGATCTCAACGGCAAGCGCGTGGTGGTGCTCGGCGGTGGCGATACCGGCATGGACTGCGTGCGCAGCGCGATACGGCTGGGCGCGGCCAAGGTCACCTGCGCCTACCGCCGCGACGAAGCAAACATGCCCGGCAGCGCGCGCGAGGTCGCCAATGCACGCGAGGAAGGTGTGCGCTTCCTGTTCAACCGGCAGCCGCTGTCGATCGAAGCCGGCGCCGATGACGAAGTAATCGGCGTAACCGTGGTCGAGACCCGGTTGGGTGAGCCGGATGCGAACGGCCGCCAGAACGCGGTGCCGATCGATGGCAGCGAATCGCTGCTGGAGGCCGACGTGGTGATCATCGCCTTCGGCTTCTCGCCGACCGTTCCGGCATGGCTGGCCGAGCACGGCGTGGAAGGCCGGTCCAACGGCCGTATCGTGGCCGGAGGCAAGGATCGCCTGCCGTTCCAGACCGCGCATCCGCGCCTGTTCGCCGGTGGTGATGCGGTACGCGGTGCCGACCTGGTGGTGACCGCCGTGGCCGAGGGCCGCGATGCCGCCGCCAGCATCGTCCGGCTACTGGCCCACTGAGTCCGGCGCCAGCAGTACCGCCAGCAGCGCCCGCAGCACGTGCGGCTCCACCGGCTTGGCCAGGAAGTGGTCGATGCCAGCCGCGCGACAGGCTTCGCGGGTGCTTTCCATCACGCTGGCCGTGAGCGCGATGATCGGCACCTGCGCACGTGCCGGGCAGGCATCAGCGCGGATCGCCCGCGCCAGTGCGAAGCCGTCCATGCCCGGCATGTGGCAGTCAGTGATCACCAGCTCGAACGGCTGCGCCTGCCATGCTTCAAGCGCCGACTGCCCATCGGTACAGGCGTGGACCCGCAGCCCTAGCGCGCACAGGCGCTGCTCCAGCAGCTGCAGGTTGGTAGGATGGTCTTCAGCCACCAGTACGCACGCCGCCGGCAATGGATGCTCATCCGCTGATGCCGCCCAAGGTGCGGCCATGGGTGCCTCGCAGGCCTCCAGGTCCAGATCCATCCATACCGTGGTGCCCTGCCCAGGGGAGCTGCGCAGCTGCAGCTCCGCCCCCATCGAGGTTGCCAGCTCGCGGCAGATCGCCAGGCCCAGCCCACTGCCGCCGAAGCGCCGCGTGGTCGAGCGCTCCGCCTGGGCATAGGCGGCGAACACCGCCTGCTGTCGTTCCTCGCTGATGCCCACGCCGCTGTCGCTTACCTGCAGGCGCAGCCGCTGCCCGCGGGCATGCTGCTGCAGTACCTGCAACCGCAGTTCCACGTGGCCGTGCCGGGTGAACTTCCGTGCGTTACCGGCCAGGTTGAACAGGATCTGGCGCAGGCGCAGGCCATCGGCCAGCGATCCCGGCTGCATCTCCGGATCAAGCACCACCTGCAGGTGCAGGCCGCGGCTGGCGGCCACCGGCATCAGCAGCTGCTGCACCGCGCGCACCAGTGCCGCCAGATCGGTGGGCCGCAACTGCAGCGGTGCGCCCTGCAGGCGCTGGCTGTGCAGTACATCGTCGAGGATCTGCCGCAGCATCCGCGCCGCATCATCCACCGTGGCCAGCACCTGCTGCTGGCGTGGCTCCAGCCTGCTGCCCGCCAGCCGTTCGAGCATGCCCAGCAGCGTGCTCATCGGCGTGCGGATCTCATGGCTCATCGTGGCCAGGAAGTGCGCCTTGGCCTGTGCCACCTGCTCGGCCTCGCGGCGCGCGTCGGCCAGCGCGCGGGTACGTGACTGCACCTCGCTGACGTCGATCCAGTAGCCGCTCCACTCGACGTAGCTATCGTCGCAGGACAACGGTCGCCCATGCGAACGCACCCATCGCCAGCCCTGTGGTGAACGGGTACGGAAAGTGACATCGATCGGGCCACGCGCCAATGCGGCTGTCTCGATACAGGCCATCACCCTGCTGCGGTCCTCGGGGTGGACCGCGGCCAGCAGCCACTGGTGATCGATGCGCGCGCTCTCCACGCTGATTCCGAACAGGGACTGCACGTCGCCGGCGATCTGCGGAAAGCTGTAGTGACCGCACGCCGAACGGCGCGCCTGGTAGACCACCGCCGGCAGGTTCGCAGTCACCTCCTGCAGGCGCTGCTCCACGACTCGGCGCCGCACGCTTTCGCGATGCACCCGCCAGTAACCGTAGGCATGTACCAGCGCCAGTGCGAGCAGGATCAACGAGGCCGGCACCAGCCAGCGCAGGGGTGACGATGACGGCCAATTGCGCGGCCGGTCCGGCAGCCAGGCCGCGCGGATCTGATCGCGCTCGGGATCGGTCAGCTGCGACAGCGCCTGCTCGAAGCCGGCGATGACATCGGCGCAGGCGGGCGTGGTCGCCAGCACCAGGGCATCATCGAAACCGGCCGGCGCAGCGATCAGCAGTGCATCGCCCTGGTAGCGGCGCAACGCGGCCTCGACTTCGCCGAGGTTGGCAACCACGGCATCGATCAGGCCGGTGCCCAGCAGCGGGAGCGCATCGTCCAGCGCTGCCGGTGGCAGCAGCTGCGCACCCGTTGCCTGCTCGGCCAGCAGCCCCTGCAGCGGCATCCGGCTGGGGCTGGCCACGGTGCGTCCACGCAGATCTTCCAGGCCCAGCACCGGCGGCGTACCCTCCCGGCGGACGATCACCTGTGGCAGCTGCAGGTAGGGCGTGCTGGCCACCCACCCGGCGGGCAGCTGCGAGCGTGGCCACCCCAGCAGCGCCTGGGTGCCGGCCGGCAGCTCATCCCGGTCCACGCTGGCGGCCGGCACGGGCAGCAGCTGCAGTGGCCGTTGCCGCCCCAACAGCTCCAGGTACACCGCGCCGAGCCCCCGTGCCTCACCCTGTTCGCTGGACGACAAGGGTGCGCGGTCGGAAGGCCAGGCAATGCGCAGCGGTGTCCTGCAGCCCGTGGCGGAGGCCGTGGCAGGCAGCAGCAGGCTGGCCATGACAGCAATGGCTGCCGGGAGGCCGGCGACATTCACGGTAGGCATCCTCATCTCGCGGGCGGAAGGAACGGCCGCGCTGCGGTACCGCTGCCTGCCACGCTATCGACGTGCGGACCGACGGCAATGAAGAAAGTTGTAAAAGCATCCAGATAGGGGAATGCCGACATACACTGCCGCCTTCACCCGTAACTGCGGAGCGTTCGATGCGCATCGGCCTGGCTGCCAACCGTCTTCATCACCACGACGCGCGCGCCGCGCTGTTCCGTTGGCTGCGCAGCAGCGAGCCCGGCCTGCGCGAGCTGGGCGTGTCGCTGCATGCGGTCGGTCGCACCCATGACGCGATCGAACGACAGGGCTTCCTGACCGGGTACGCGGGCCTGCACCGTTACCCGTACGGACGCGAGGGTGGCCTGATGAAGCTGGTCGCCGAAGTCGTCGGCATGGGTCCGGATCGGACACTGGATGGCGCGATCTACCTGATCGATCCGGTCGACCCATCCTCGGTGTTTCCAGAAGCCACGGCGCTGAAACGGCAGTGCGTGATTCACGGCAAGCCGTTCATTTCGACCGTGGCCACCGCACGCGACTGGGTCGAAGTGGAGCGCGTCCACGCCGGGCTGCCGGCAGACCGCGGCGCTGACGACCTGCATGCGTTCGAAAGCCAGACGCTGGCACTGATCGCGCATGATGCGATGAAGCCGGCGATGCTGGCCTTCGCCGATGAGCATTTCGATGTGCTGGCCCGGTTCGGCGAGCGGGTGGCGACCGGCACCACCGGCCAGCGTTTGAACGAACTGGCCTGGAGCCGGGGCTGGCCGCGTGATACGCCGTGGGTGACGCGCTACCAGAGCGGCCCGATGGGCGGTGATGCGCAGATTGCCGACCGGGTACTGGAGGGGCGTTGCCAGCGTGCGATCTTCTTCGAGGACCCGCATGTGGCGCGCCAGCATGAGGCGGATATCCAGCTGCTGGAGCGTGCGGTGACGACGGTGACCGACCAGGCAGTGTGCATTACGGCGCCGCGGGTGGCGGCGCGGTGGGCGGCGGCGGCGGCATTGCGGGCGGGGTGAGGGTTTCGGCCAACGGCTGCGCCCCTCGTGGTCGGTGGGTCTGCACGATCATGAGGTTGGCCGGGATGGGTGGAATTGCGGGGGACGCCGTAAACCCGTCCCTGGGGGCTTGGCCGCGGCATCCATGCCGCGGAC
>NZ_JAPTFO010000045.1:0-35817 GCF_030985515.1 Stenotrophomonas sp. Sm10 | reverse complement strand
CCCCCCCCCCCCCCCCCCCCCCCCCCCCCCCCCCCCCCCCCCCCCCGGCGGCCCACGGTGTTCCTTCCTGGGTTTCTCGACAAGTGGCGGGAGTGCTGTGAAATCCACAAGTTCATCTCGATGCCGACGACGAGCGATGGTTCTTCAAGGGCTTGCGCTAACTTCAGCGCTATGTCTCGTATCTGTCGCTGGTTGTTCGCTACATGAAATAGGAAGCGGTCGACTGGATGACGACTGTCTTTTGGTGGTGGCTGACTATGTAAAGTCGTCGCGGGGGTGGGGTGGGGATATCTACAACATTGCTCCTGAGGGGACGGTGGCAGGGTTGCGCGGATATGCAGTAATGCATCGCTCGGACGACGGGAAACTACCGTCCGAGGAGTTGAAATCATTTCATGTCGATTTGGATTCCAAGTGCAAGGCTGTTGTTGATGAACTTGGCTATCAATGATTCTGCGAATTTTTCGGCTGGCAGAGGAGGGGCGGTTTGCGGGAGTGCAGCGAAAGTGAGCGGTATCCCATGGCGCTGGATGGCGACGCGGGGGTGTGGGCGTGAATGTTGATTTCCGGTTTTTCGTGGTTATTGTTTTTATTTTTTATGGGGCTGGTTGCAGGTATCAAGAAGGTGTGGGCGTACCGTTTGGAACGACCTGTGGCGTCGAGGGCAGCTCCGCCTGCCGGGTCAGCTTCCGGGAACTGGCTGCTACGCCCCGGCTATTCGATGGAAAGTTGGTGCGGATGGAGGGCTATCTCGGGGTGAGCCGGGAGCTCTTTGTACTGAATTCAAGCAAAGAGTTGTTTGAGGCCGGAGTGACTGAGGAGACCCAAGTTCGAATTAGAGGGCCAATAGATCTGCAGCAAAGCGTATTTGATGAATACGCGTATTCATGGGTCTCGATAATCGGGGTGTTCAGGACAAGAGAGAGTGACAATTCGACAGGTGATCTGCTGCTTGGCGAAATTCACGCCCCCCTTGAAGTTCGCTCCCTACGAATCCCTGGTCCCGTTCCACGTGCGGAATTTGGAGATGTGCTCGTCAATCTTGAAGATCTGAAGTGAGTGATAGGTTGTGGAAATGGCGTTATGTGCTTTCATTTCTGCCTTCTGTGGCAGGAAAGCGGGATGATCCACAGGCGCGCCTAACATGTGATCGCATGGTCTCCATGTTAGGATTGACACTTGCCAGACAGAGACTTCGGAACATTCTCGATGGCTGGCAGAGTCACAGATATCACAGTACGCCATTTCACTCCTGGGCTGTTCAATTCTACACGTTGCGCGATTGCGTCTGTGTCATTGCGAGCTGATCGATCACGTCGATAGGCTTTGGGGCAATTTCCGCTTGGTTGAAGAATAGGAGGTTTCGCATTGAGCGCTATCGATGTAAAGAATCTCGTTCTAGCCTGTCTGCGGAGGCTTTTGGAATCCGAGCCTGCTTCCGTGGAGCAGGTGTCTAGCTGGTACCAGAGGGCGGAATTTATCAAGAACGTGCTTCGGTCAAGTTCGTATGAAATCGGTGTTCCTCACGTGATATGGCACTATCTTGATGATGCCGATATCCGTATTCGCGATCCCCGCTATGCCGAAGCACAGGTGTTGGCCGTTAGGCGGAGTATTGATGAGTGGGCTTGAGTGCATTCAGAGAAGCTATGAAAAATACATGTTGCTGGCCAGATTTCATTGCGGCATCTCTCTCAAACTCTAACCCTCCGGATCTCCCTCTCCTCCGGGAAGACTGGGCTGGGATGGCGTTTGATCGCAACCTGTATGAGGATTTTGCTCCGAATGATGTTTGGGTGGCGTGGCTGAGCGCACTTTCGGAGCACTTTGCAGATATCGCGATGTGCGCGGTTCGATGTTCAGAGAGCTCCGACGGCGGAAACCCCGTGGAAATTGAGCGAGGTCTGGATGGCCTGCGCTCCTACTGGTTGGAAGATGGGAACTTCATGCGTGATCATTTCTTGTTTTCGCGTGATGGTCGCTGGGTTGTAAAGCTGGATCAGGACGTGACGTTATTTGCGGGAGATGTCACTTTCCTTGCGGATGTTGTCGCGCGACTTGGTGGTGTAGAGCATGTCGAGAAGATGATGCGACGGGACCTGATTGGTACAGCTGAGGACGTAGTTGGTCTCGGTGGGTACGTCAAGGGGCTTCTTGCGCCATTGAACGCATCGAATCCATAGCTGATTGCTACGTAGAAGATTGGGTGTGCGGGCGCTATCTGATGGAGTAGCTTCAAAGGGCCTGCAACGCCGGTGATTGTTCGGCATGCTCCGCAGGCTTTTCCGTCACCCGCGGCGTATTGAATTGGGACTAAGCCATGAATGGCTCTGTTTGCTGTTGATTCGGGTGGTACTCGCGGTGGGGCCGTGGCTTGTGTGGCTCCGGCAGTCGCACAGGAAGTCGTTTCAATGTTCGGAGGCTGCAAGAAATGGCGAACTGCAAGTTGGATGCTGAGCACTCAACCGCGTGGAGTGGTCGAATCCACTCATGCCTGGCTGCTGTGGTTCTTTCGCTGGGGTTGCAGGGTTGTGATTGGTTGTCGGATCCGGTGATTGTTGTAAAGAATGTTGGAAGGGGCGTGATTTATGGCGTCAGCTTGGAGGTTGGCGGTGGTGTGGTAGGCGTAGGATCAATTCCTGTCGGTGAAAGCAGGGTTGTGAAGCCTGAGGTCGCTACTGATTCCTCACTTCTTGTAACTTACTACGAGAGCAGTGTCCGCGTGGTTTGCCATGGGGATGTGTATTTTACGAATAATCTGTACGTCAGAGTTGAGGCGGATGTGGGTGGAGGGGTTTGCCGTATTGCAGAAATTGCGGATTGATTTGATCTTCGGCGCCTGTTTGACGAGTTTTTATAGCGCGTAGCCAGGGTGAAGAACGATGAAAAGCCTTGTTGAGAGCTTCCCCATTTGGGCTTCCATCATTCTAGGTGCCATGTGGGTAAACGCATTTGCGGCTCACAGAATGTTGCTGAAAATCGAGCGTGAACGGCCGGAAGTACTCGCTGCAGTCGGAATCATCAAGGTTGATTGGTGGCTTAGGTGCTTGCGCGGTATTGCAGTGCTTGCCCTTACTTCCAAAGGGCAGACGCTCCATCAGGGGGAACGGTGGGTGTTGAGGGGCGTCGTGATGATGTACGTTTTCTTGATTGCCTCCGGGGTGTCCATGCTTGTTGGCATGTAGAAGACGGTGTCACAAGGCCGTTGATGATGGATGGATCGGCATTAGGGTGAGATTGCCCGTTCCTGGCATCACTCAGCATTTCCCCGTTACGCCTCTGCTTGCTTGCGTCCAGCGCGCAATAAAAAACGCCGCAGTTCCCTGCGGCGTTCTCGTACTTCCCTGATTCTGGCGAATCCTCAGCCCAGCAGCTTCCGCACCTTGGTCAGTGCGGTCATGAACCGCTCGATCTCGGCATGCGTGTTATAGAAGGCCAGCGAGGCGCGGCAGGTAGCCGCGACGCCGAAGTACTGCAGCAGCGGGTGTGCGCAGTGCTGGCCCGAGCGCACGGCCACGCCTTCCAGATCCAGAAGGGTGGCCAGATCGTGCGCATGCGCGCCATCGATCAGGAACGAGACCACCGCAGCCTTCTCCGGCGCTTCGCCGATGATGCGCAGGCCGTCGACGCGGCGCAGCTCTTCGGTGAAGTGCGCCAGCAGTTCGGCTTCGCGGGCTTCCACGTTCTCCTGCCCAAGCTGCTGCAGGTAGTCGGCAGCCACACCCAGGCCGATGAAACCGGCGATGTTCGGGGTGCCGGCTTCGAACTTGTGCGGGGCATCGTTGAACACGGTGCCGTCGAAGCTGACTTCTTTGATCATCTCGCCGCCACCGAGGAACGGCGGCATCGCGTCCAGGTGCTCGCGGCGCGCCCACAGTGCGCCGGTACCGGTCGGGCCGCACATCTTGTGGCCGGTGATGGCGTAGAAGTCGCAGCCGATCGCGGCGACATCGACCTTGCGGTGCGGCACGGCCTGCGAGCCATCGACCACGGTGATGATGCCGCGCTTGCGCGCTTCGCGGCAGATCTCGCGCACCGGGTTGACCGTGCCCAGCACGTTGGAGACGTGGGTGACGGCCAGCAGCTTGACCTCCGGGGTCATCGCCGCGCGCAGCGCATCCAGATCGAGTGCGCCGTCAGGCGTGATCTCGGCCACGCGGATGGTGGCGCCGGTACGCTGCGCGACCAGCTGCCACGGCACGATGTTGGCGTGGTGCTCCATGCGCGTGATCAGGATCACGTCGCCGGCCTTCAGCCGCGGCAGCGCCCACGAATAGGCCACCAGGTTGATGGCGAAGGTGGTGCCGCTGCACAGCACCAGGTCGCTGGGCCGCACGTTGAGGAAGCGCGCCAGCGTGTTGCGTGCGCCTTCGTAAGCGTCGGTGGCTTCGCTGCCCAGTGCATGCACCGCGCGGCTGACGTTGGCGTTGTAGCGGCGGTAGAACTCGTCCACCGCGCCGATCACCTGCACCGGCTTCTGGCCGGTGTTGGCATTGTCGAAATAGACCAGCGGCTTGCCATGCACTTCACGCATCAGCAGCGGGAAGTCGAGGCGGACGCGGTCCCAGTCGGGGGCGCCGGTGCGTTCTTCGATCGGGCGCGGCGTGGACAGGTTCATGCCACACCTGCCTCGGCCAGCGCCTTGTCCAGGCGGCGTGCCAGCTGCGCACGCAGTGCGTCCGGCAGGATCTTCAACGGCTCGTGGCAGAACGCGGCGCTCAGCAGTGCCTGCGCCTGTGCCTGCGGCAGGCCGCGCGAGCGCAGGTAGAACAGCGCGTTGGCGTCGAGCTGGCCGACAGTCGCACCGTGCGCGGCCTTCACTTCATCGGCGTCGATCACCAGCGTTGGCTGGGTGTCAATCTCGGCATCGGCCGACAGCAGCAGGTTCTTGTTGGACAGGTTCGCGTCGGTGCCATCGGCGCCTTCGCGGATCTGGATGCCACCATGGAACACCACGCGGCTGCGGTTGGCGGCGACGCCGCGCCACAGCAGTTCGCAGGCGGTATCGCGTGCGATGTGGTCGATACCCAGGCGGGTTTCGACGTGGCGGCGGCCATTGCCAAGCAGCACGCCGTTGGCGGTCAGCTGGGCATTGTCGCCTTCCAGGCGCACGTTCAGTTCATGGCGGCTGAGCGCGGCGCCCAGTTCCAGGTCCACGCGGTGGTACTGCGCGTCGCGGGCCAGCACCGCGTCGGTGCGCAGGAAGCTGGTCTGGCGCGCGCTGCCGGCCTGCACGCGGGCGTGCTTGAGCACGGCATCGCGGGCGACATGGGCATGCAGCACGGTATTGTCCAGGTGGGCGGAGTCGCCCACGCTGAAGCGATGCTCGACCACGCCCAGGCTGGCGCCGGCACGCAGTTCGATCAGGTGGCGGTGATGCCAGGCCAGGTCGGTGTCACCGGCGACGCTGGCGAACACCAGCTGCAGCGGCACGTCGACCTGCACGCCTTCATCCACGCGCAGCACCACGCCTTCATCGGCCAGCGCGGCATTCAGGCGGGCGAAGATCTCCTCGCTGCGCTCGTAGCGGCGGCCGAGGAAACGCACGGCATCTTCGCCAGCGGCCAGTGCGACCGACAGCGGCTGCAGCTGCACGCCGGCCGGCAAGGCCTGCACGTCGCTCAGCGCGGTATCCAGACGGCCGTTGACGAACACCAGGCGCGGCGCCGGGATGTCGTCCAGCAGGGCGGCGTCCAGCGCCGGGCCCTGCAGCGGTGCCGCAGCGAACGCACGGCGTTCCAGCTGCCGCAGCGAGGTGTACTTCCAAGTCTCGTTGCGGGCGGCCGGCAGGCCGTCACGCAGGGCCGCATCCAGCACTTCGCGGCGCGCATCGCTGCCGCAGAAGGCCTGGGCCATCGAATCAAGCAGGGCGCTCATCAGACCGCCGCCTCGGGCACGACCCGGTCCTTCAGGAAATCATAGCCGTGCGCTTCCAGTTCCAGTGCCAGCTCCGGGCCGCCACTCTTGACGATGCGGCCATCGGCCAGCACGTGCACCACGTCCGGCTTGATGTAGTCCAGCAGGCGCTGGTAGTGGGTGATGACCAGGAACGAGCGGTCGGCGGCGCGCAGTGCGTTGACGCCATCGGCCACGCTCTTCAGCGCATCGATGTCCAGGCCCGAGTCGGTTTCGTCCAGGATCGCCAGCTTCGGTTCCAGCACGGCCAGCTGGAAGATCTCGTTGCGCTTCTTCTCGCCACCGGAGAAGCCTTCGTTGACGCCACGGTGCAGCAGTTCGTCCTTCAGGTGCAGCACGGCCAGCTTCTGGCGCACCAGCTTGAGGAACTGCATGGAATCGAGTTCTTCCTCGCCGCGTGCCTTGCGCTGGGCGTTCAGTGCCGCGCGCAGGAAGTAGGTGTTGTTCACGCCCGGGATTTCCACCGGGTACTGGAACGCCAGGAACAGGCCGGCGGCGGCGCGCGCTTCCGGGTCCTGGTCGAGCAGGTCGACGCCGTCGAACTGCACGCTGCCTTCGGTCACTTCGTAGCCGTCGCGGCCGGCCAGGACATTGCCCAGGGTGGACTTGCCGGCGCCGTTCGGGCCCATGATGGCGTGCACCTGGCCCGGCTGGACGTCCAGCGACAGGCCCTTGAGGATTTCCTTGTCGCCGATGCGGGCGTGGAGGTTTTCGATCTTCAGCATGGTGGGGATTTCCGTGGGGCGGGCCGCGGCCCGCCGGTAAAGAGAATGCGTTTGCGAGGGGCAGGGGCGGGCGGTCAGCCCACCGAACCTTCCAGCGAGACTTCCAGCAGCTTCTTGGCTTCCACCGCGAACTCCATCGGCAGTTCGCGGAACACCTGCTTGCAGAAGCCGTCGACGATCATCGACACCGCGTCTTCCTGGCTGATGCCACGGGCGCGGCAGTAGAACAGCTGGTCGTCGGAGATCTTGGAGGTGGTGGCCTCGTGCTCGACGGTGGCGCCCGGGTTCTTCACCTCGATGTAGGGGAAGGTGTGCGCGCCGCACTGCTTGCCGATCAGCAGCGAATCGCACTGGGTGTAGTTGCGCGCGCCATCGGCGTTGCGGTCCACCCGCACCAGGCCGCGGTAGGTGTTCTGGCCGCGGCCGGCGCTGATGCCCTTGCTGACGATCTTGCTCTTGGTGCGCTTGCCGACGTGGATCATCTTGGTGCCGGTGTCGGCCTGCTGGCGGTGATGGGTCAGCGCCACGGAGTGGAACTCACCCACCGAGTCGTCGCCCAGCAGCACGCAGGACGGGTACTTCCAGGTGATCGCCGAGCCGGTCTCGACCTGGGTCCAGGTGACCTTGCTGCGCGCGCCACGGCATTCGGCACGCTTGGTGACGAAGTTGTAGATGCCGCCGACGCCGTTCTCGTCGCCCGGGTACCAGTTCTGCACGGTGGAGTACTTGATCTCCGCGTCTTCCAGCGCGACCAGCTCGACCACGGCGGCGTGCAGCTGGTTCTCGTCGCGCATCGGCGCGGTGCAGCCTTCCAGGTAGGACACGTAGGCCTTGTCCTCACACACGATCAGGGTGCGCTCGAACTGGCCGGTGTGGCCGGCGTTGATGCGGAAGTAGGTGCTCAGCTCCATCGGGCAGCGCACGCCCTTGGGGATGAACACGAAGCTGCCATCGGAGAACACCGCCGAGTTGAGCGCGGCGAAGTAGTTGTCGCCGACCGGCACCACGGTGCCCAGGTACTGGCGGACCAGCTCCGGGTGCTCCTTGATGGCCTCGGACATTGAGCAGAAGATGATGCCCTTCTCGGCCAGTTCCTTGCGGAAGGTGGTACCGACCGACACCGAGTCGAACACCGCGTCCACCGCCACGCCTGCCAGCTTGGCACGCTCGTGCAGCGGCACGCCCAGCTTGTCGTAGGTGTCCAGAAGCTCCTTAGGCACGTCATCCAGCGAGGCGTACTTCGGGCCCTTCGGCGCGGAGTAGTAGCTGAGCGCCTGCAGGTCGATCGGGGCGATCTCCAGCTTGGCCCAGTCCGGCATCGGCATGGTCAGGAAGTGGCGGTAGGCGTCCAGGCGCCACTGCGTCATCCACTCCGGCTCGTCCTTCTTGGCCGACAGGGCACGGATGGTGTCCTCGTCCAGGCCCGGCGGCAGGGAGTCCGACTCGATCTCGGTGATGAAGCCGGCCGAATACTTGCGGCCGAGCTGCTCGTGGATCTCGCGGTTGGGGGTGTCGTCGTGGGCGACGTTTTCGATGGTTTCGGTGGCCATGGGGGGGCTGCCTGTGGATCAGGAGACGACGTCGACAGCGATGGTGCGGCGCTGTTCGTCATCGGCAAGGGGAAGAGGGGGCAGGATCTGGGCGAGGGTGACATCGCGCAGGGCCTCGGAGACCACGTCGTTGATCAGCCGCCAGCTGCTGCGCGCGCCGCACTTGGGCGCCATGCCGCACTGATGGTGGTCGTGGCTGCATTCGGTCAGGGCCAGCGGCCCTTCCATCGCTTCGACCACTTCGAACAGCGAGATCTCGACGGCCGGGCGGGTCAGGCGGTAGCCGCCACGGACACCGCGCAGGCCTTCGACCAGGCCGGCCTGGGCCAGTGGCTTGAGCACCTTGCTGACGGTGGGCGGCTCCAGGCCGGTGAATTCGGCCAGCTCGGTGGCACTGAGCACCTCGCCCGGACGGGCGGCAAGCACGGTCAGTACGACGGTGGCGTAATCGGTGAGCTTGGTGACACGCAACATGGGGATGCGAGTGGTTCTTAAAGCGGACTGAAATTGTACGCTTTTATTCGCCGCCATCCAACCCGGGCATTCAGCCGGCGCTGGGCCGGGCGGGAGGACGCGCCGGGCCGTTGCCGGGGCGCCATGCTGCGCTACCGGGGTGATTTTCGCAATCACCCGGAATGGGCGAGAATCCAGGTTCCATCCGCTGCAAACAGCCCGTGCCGATGCCGAAGAAGATCCAAGCCCGCAAGTCCGCCATCCATGGCAACGGCGTGTTCGCCGTGGCCCCGATCAAGCAGGGCGAGCGCGTGATCCAGTACAAGGGCCTGCTGCGCAGCCACGGCGATGTTGATGCCGATGACAGCGGCGACGTCGAAAGCGGCCACACCTTCCTGTTCACCCTCAACGACGACTGGGTGATCGATGCCAACTACAAAGGCAATGACGCGCGCTGGATCAACCACAGCTGCGAGCCGAACTGCGAGGCCGTGATCGAGGAAGACGAGGACGGCGACAGCCGCGGTGACAAGGTGTTCATCGAGGCGCTGCGTGACATCACGCCCGGCGAGGAACTGACCTACAACTACGGCATCACACTGGCCGAGCGTCACACTGCCAAGCTGAAGAAGATCTGGGAGTGCCGCTGCGGCTCGCCCAAGTGCACCGGCACCATGCTGCAGCCCAAGCGCTGACCGGTACCGGGTAGGGCCGGCCGCTGGCCGGCATGGCGCGATGCAGGTGCCGGCCAGCGGCCGGCACCACCTGGAGCTCTCCACCTGCCGTGCACGGCAGGGTCACTGCCCTGCAAGGGCCGTTCTTCCATTCTGTCGGCACCCCCAACCGGAGTGCACCCATGGCAGAACGATTGAAGGGCAAGCAGATTGCCATCCTTGCCACCCACGGCTTTGAACAGTCCGAACTGACCGAACCCAAGCGGCTGCTGGAAGCCGAAGGCGCGCGCGTCAGCGTCGTGTCGCCTGCAAAGGAGGCGACGATCAAGGGCTGGAAAGAGAAGAACTGGGGCGACGCCGTTGCAGTGGATATTCCGCTGGATGAGGCCGATCCGGCCAGCTTCGATGCCCTGGTGCTGCCGGGAGGGGTCATCAATCCGGACACGCTGCGTACCGACGAGGCTGTACTCGGCTTTGTCCGCGCAGTAGACGAAGCAGGCAAGCCTGTGGCGGCGATCTGCCATGGCCCGTGGCTGCTGATCAACAGTGGCCTCGCCGATGGCCGCGCGCTGACGTCCTGGCCGTCCCTGCAGCAGGATCTGACCAATGCCGGGGCGAACTGGCGCGATGCCGAGGTGGTGGTCGACGGTAACGTGATCACCAGCCGCAAGCCGGATGACATTCCGGCCTTCAGCGAGGCGGTGGTAAAAGCACTTGCCGCGTGATGCCTTGCCGGTAGTGCCGGCCGCTGGCACCAGGTTGCCCAGGTTCTGGTTGAAGGTGACCACCAGCTTGCCGTTCTTCACCTGTGCCGACTGCACCTGCAGGGCGCCGAGCATGCCGGCCACGGCCGGGTCCAGCTTGTAGATCGGCTCCCGCTGGGCGTAGTCGCTCAGCCAGGCGTTGAGCAGGCCGCGGGTACGGGAGTCGAGACGACCGCCCTGGTTGGCCGGGGTGAAGTCATCCACGCTCGGCTGCTGCAGGTGGAACCCCTGGGTCTGCGCGTCGTAGCGCAGGCCGCTGCTGAGCTTCACCGTACCCAGTTTGGCCGGATTGCCACCGGCAGTGGCCAGTGCCACGTCCATGCCAAGGTTCAAGCGCTCGCCGGCCGGGAGGCTCAGCTGCGGGTGGCTCATCGTCAGGGCGATCAGGCCGCCGAGCGCGTCCTGCGTGCGCGGGAAGCTGCCATCAAGGTACTGCTGTACGTCGCTGGCACCGACCGACAGTTCCCGGCCGGAAATGGAAGGCGCAGCCTGGGCGCCGATTGCAGCGGCGATCAGCACGGTGGAGGCCGCGAGGCGGGTCATCAGGGAACGCAGGCGCATGGCAGAGACCGATGGATGCGGAATGGATGGTTCAAAGAGTAGCCTTGCCGGCTGAATCGCGCGTGCATGCCGCCGCAACGGTTCAGTCCAGCGATGGCCGCAGTTGTGCCGACTGGATCTGCCAGGCGCTGCCGTCGGCGCTGGGTTGCACCCGGTACCAGCCGCCGAAGTGGAAGGTGCCCTCAGGAGTCACCGCGCGGATCCGCACCGGAACCTCCAGCAGCTGCGGCGGCTGGTGGCCGTCGCGCGCGATCGGCAGCTCGCTGGTCAGGCGCAGGCTGCGTACGTCCGTCAGCTGGCGCAATGCGGCATCGTCAGCGCGCCGGGCATCGCTGGGCGGGAAAGTCCACGCGGCGTCGGCGGCCTTGCGATCGCGATTGAGCAGGGCCATGACATACGCGTTGAGCATGGCCGCGGGCAGCTCGGCGTCGGCCGCGACGGCGGCAAACAGGGGATCGACATCGATGGCCCGCGCAGCCGCTGCATCGCTTGCTGCGGCGGTCTGTGGCTTCGTGCTGGCAGTCGTCCTGGCCGCTACCGGCGGTGCGGCATCCGCTGCGTCGGATTGCGATGGCGGCCTGGAGCAGGCCAGCAGCACCAGTGGTGCGATCAGTATCAGGACCCTGCGCATGCCAGCCTCCTCCCCGAGGCGAACGGAAGGAGGCAGTGTATCGGCTGTGCGGCGATCAGCGGGAGGAGGGCAGCTGTTCCAGTGCATCCAGCGCCGGCAGCACCTGCGCGGCGATGGCGGCCAGGGCATGGCCTTCTGTTTCGGCGTGGCGCTGCACGATGTCGCGCAGCAGCTGGGTGGCGATCACCAAGGTCGCGCGCTCGTCGCCGCTGACGCCAGCGGTGCGCGGCGCCGCTTCCAGCAGGCGCATGAGGTCTCGGCTGGCGCGATGTTCCAGTTCGATGGTGCAGCGCCCGGTGCACTGCAACCCGTCCTTTTCGATGGGGGTCACCGAGATCCGGTAGCGGGTGGAGGGGCTGGCCATGAGGGGACGCTCGCCGTAGCTGTGGAGGATGTGCCCACCTTAGGCAAGGCCGTGCCCGGCGGCGATGGCCGGGGCTGCACGCAGTGTTCCACCCGGTACGTTCCGGGGCCGCAACGCACCACGCCCAGCCAATGGCGACGGGCCTGTACGCGCATTCCCGGGGATGCGGCAACGCTGTGTTGCGGGCTGTGGTTGGGACAAAAAAAACGGGACGGCCAGAGCCGTCCCGTCGGAATCCGCGTTGGGGCGCGCGCTTACAGCGCGGCGTCCTTCAGCTTCTTCAGCGGACGCACCTTCAGCTTGGTGGTGGCCGGCTTGGCAGCGAACCACTGCTCTTCCTTGGTGAACGGGTTGATGCCCTTGCGCTTCGGCTTGGCCGGCACATTGACGGTGGTGATCTTCAGCAGGCCCGGCAGGGTGAACGAGCCAGCGCCCTTCTTGTGCACCGAGGAGGCGACGGCGCTTTCCAGCGAGGCCAGCACAGCGCGGACGTCCTTGGCGACGACGCCGGAGGCTTCAGCGATGTGTGCAACCAGGCCGGACTTGGTCAGCACTTCCTTGATCGGCTTCGGAGCGGCCGGCTTGGCGGCTGCCTTCGTCGCGACTTTCTTCACTGCCTTCTTCGGGGCAGCCTTCTTAGCGGTCTTTGCCATGGTTTCCTGTTCCGTGAACGGTTGGTTGTTTGGTCGGCGCCGAACCCCGTCGGCAAGCGCAATGTAGGGCAACTCTTGGGCGCCGCCAATAGCCCGAAGCGCGGAAAGTGCATGTTTTTTCATATCCAGGCCGATTCAGTACATGGCCGGCGGTGGGGGCTGGGGGCGTGTCAGCGTGCTCGAAGCCCGCCGCCTGCCCATTGGTGCACTGCGCGAAACCACTGAAAACAAGAGGAAAATGCGTTGCGCGCTGGCGAGGAAGTGTCCATCTTCCGGGGTCGGGGGCGACGTGGGGCGTGCGGCGGAGCGACGCAGGGCTAACGCGTGGCATGCGAGGGTGGCCGTTCATCACCGCCACGCAGGAGCAGCACAATGGGAATCTCGCGACACGCCACCTCGCACTGGGAAGGCGATCTGAAGTCGGGCAAGGGGCAGCTGAGCACGCCGCAGAGTGGACTGCTGGACAAGACCCGCTACGGCTTCAACAGCCGCTTCGGCGACGAAAAGGGCACCAATCCGGAAGAGCTGATTGCCGCCGCACATGCCGGCTGTTTCACCATGGCGCTGTCGGCCAAGCTCGGCGAGGCTGGCTTTACCCCGACCTCGCTGGACACCGAAGCCAAGGTCGACCTGTCGATGGAAGGCGGCCCGCAGCTGTCGCAGATCCGGCTGAAGGTAAAGGCGGTGGTGCCTGGCATCGACGCGACGCAGTTCCGCGCCATTGCCGATGACGCCAAGCAGAACTGCCCGGTGTCCAAGGCGCTCAGTGCGGTGCCGATCAGCCTGGAAGCCGAACTGGGCTGAGCCGACGCATCTGTAGAGCCGAGCCCATGCTCGGCTTCTGCAGCTCCCGTGATCTGGCCGGAGAGCAGCCGAGCGTGGGCTCGGCTCTACAGTGTCCCTTTACCAATCGATGGTGCCGGTGATGACGGTCTGCACCTGGCCGCCTGACCATACCTCGCCATCCTCATCGACCAGCAGGGTCAGGCGCGCGTCATGGCCGACTTCGCGGCCCTGGCTGACTTCGAACGGCGTCCGCCCACGCGGCAGCGCGTCGCGCAGGTCCAGCCATGCGGCAAGCACCGCATTGGCCGCACCCGAGGCGGCGTCCTCGAAGCGGCGACCGTTGCCGACGAAGGCACGCACGGCCAGATCGAATCCCTCACCGCCATCGCTGAAGGCATAGGCGAACACGCCCATGCTGTCGGTGGACTCGGCCAGTGCGGCCACCGCATCCCAGTCGGGTTGCAGGGCGCGCAACGCGGCTTCATCGGCCACCTGCACCACCCACCAGCTGCGCCCGCCCTGCATGCGCGCCGGCGGCAACGAACCCAGCGGCCAGCCCCTCAGTGCAGCCTGCAGGCGTGGATCGCAGGCCTCGGCAGTTTCGGCCAGCTGCGCGCGCGGGGTGCGGATGGCGATGCGCTGTTGCGTACCCTCACCGCTGACGCGCAGCGGCAGCGCGCCGGCAATGCCGTCCTGCACCAGCACACCGTCAACCGCTCCGGCCAGGCCCACCTGCAGCACCGCATGCGCGGTGCCGACGCTGGGGTGGCCGGCGAACGGCACTTCCTTCTGCGGGCTGAACATGCGCAGCCGGTAGCTGGCACCGGCTGCCTGGGGCGGGAACACGAAGGTGGTCTCGGGCAGACGCGTCCAGCGCGCGATCGCCTGCATGCTGGCGTCGTCCAGGCCGTCGGCATCGAGTACCACGGCCAGCGGGTTGCCAGCGCCGGCGCGCGGGGAGAACACATCCAGCTGCAGGAAACGGCGGGTGGTCATCGGGGCGAAACTCCAGGATCGGTTGGCGCGCAGCTTAACGCGCGGTTGTAGAGCCGAGCCCATGCTCGGCTGTGTCGGGGTGTGAGAAGAAGCAGCCGAGCGTGGGCTCGGCTCTACAGCCAACGGATCTGGCCGTCGATGACCGGCTGCACCTGGCCGCCGATCCACACCGTGCCCTGCGCGTCGACCTGCACCTGCACGCGGCCATCGCGGCCCACTTCGCGGCCCTGGCTGGCCACGTAGCGGCCCTCGCGGCCGGGCAGGGCATTCCGCTGCCGCAGCCAGGCGCCTATCAGCGCATTGGCACTGCCGGTCACTGGATCCTCGGGCACGGCGGGCGCATCAGCGGGGCAGAAGGCACGCACCACGCGGGTGTGGTCGGAGCTGGCCTCGTCGGCGAAGACGACCAGGCCTGTAGCGTCGGTGGCGAGACTCCAGGCGGCCAGCGCGGCCATGTCCGGTGCCAGCCCGCGTACGGCGGCGGCGTCGCGTAGCGGCAACAGCCACCAGCGCGCGCCGTTGTCCCAGAGTTCGGGCACGTGCCCGTTGGCGGCGAGGGCCAGCAGTGTTTCGGGTGCTCCGTCCGCGGCCGTGTCCAGTTGCCGTGCCGGCGGGCTGGCCAGCTGGATCTGCAGTGCCTCGGCCGGGCCGCTCACCCGTACTGGCAGCAACCCTGCCACGCACTGCTGCAGCAGGGCGCCGTCGCGAGGCTGGGCCAGGCCGCAGGTCACCGCCGCCCAGGCGGCGCCGACGCTGGGGTGGCCGGCAAACGCCAGCTCGCGGGTCGGAGTGAAGATGCGGATGTGGTAATCGGCGCCGGGCGCGGTGGGGCGTAGGAAGAACACCGTCTCGGAGAGGTTCAGCCAGGTAGCCAGGGCCTGCATCTGGCGGCTGGAGAGCCCGTCGGCGTCCAGGATGGCGCCCAGCGGGTTGCCGGTGCCGGGGCGGGCGGCGAAGACATCGAGCTGCAGGTAACGGAGGACGGCCATCTACGGGGATATTGCGCTTAGAATCAAAGGTTCCGCCCCCGAGGGCGGCTTCCCCACATTCTACATAGCCAATCCATGTCAGCTTCCCCCCTTGTCGATCGTTGGATCGTACTGAAGTTCGGCGGCACTTCGGTGTCGCGTCGTCACCGCTGGGACACGATCGGGAAGCTGGCGAAAAAACGCGCGGAAGAGACCGGCTCGCGCGTGCTGGTGGTGGTATCGGCGCTGTCCGGGGTCACCAACGAACTGACCGCGATTGCCGACGGCGCGCCCGATAGCCGGGACCGCGTGGCAGCGCTGGTCGAACGCCATGAAGGCTTCCTGGCCGAACTCGGCCTGGGTCGCGAGGTGCTGGCCGAACGGCTGGCCGCGCTGCAGGGCCTGCTCGACGATGCGCGTGCAGCCACCCGTCCGCTCGACTGGCAGGCCGAAGTGCTGGGCCAGGGCGAGCTGCTGTCCTCCACCCTGGGCGCGGCCTACCTGCGCGCCTCGGGCCTGGACATGGGCTGGATGGATGCCCGCCAGTGGCTGGACGCGATGCCGCCGCAGCCGAACCAGAGCGACTGGTCGCAGCGGCTGTCGGTGAACTGCCAGTGGCGCGCAGACGCGGCGTGGGTGCAGCGCTTCCGCGCGCAGCCGACCCGCCTGCTGATCACCCAGGGCTTCATTTCGCGGCATGCCGATGGCGGTACCGCCATCCTCGGCCGTGGTGGCTCGGATACCTCGGCGGCGTACTTCGGTGCGCTG
This sequence comes from Stenotrophomonas sp. Sm10, assembly GCF_030985515.1. Taxonomy (NCBI): domain Bacteria; kingdom Pseudomonadati; phylum Pseudomonadota; class Gammaproteobacteria; order Lysobacterales; family Lysobacteraceae; genus Stenotrophomonas; species Stenotrophomonas sp. Sm10. The sequence continues at coordinate 20,008 of NZ_JAPTFO010000045.1, read as the reverse complement.
CTCGGCGCCAGCCGGGTGGAGATCTGGACCGATGTGCCGGGCATGTTCAGCGCCAATCCCAAGGACGTGCCGGACGCGCGCCTGCTGACCCGCCTGGACTATTACGAGGCGCAGGAAATCGCCACCACCGGCGCCAAGGTGCTTCACCCGCGCTCGATCAAGCCGTGCCGCGATGCCGGCGTGCCGATGGCCATCCTCGATACCGAGCGCCCGGAACTGCCGGGCACCAGCATCGATGGCAGCGCCGCACCGGTGCCGGGGGTGAAGGCGATCAGCCGCCGCAACGGCATCGTGCTGGTGTCGATGGAAGGCATCGGCATGTGGCAGCAGGTCGGCTTCCTGGCCGATGTGTTCAACCTGTTCAAGAAGCACGGCCTGTCGGTGGACCTGATCGGTTCGGCCGAGACCAACGTCACCGTGTCGCTGGACCCGTCCGAGAACCTGGTCAACACCGATGTGCTGGCCGCGCTGTCGGCCGACCTGTCGCAGATCTGCAAGGTGAAGGTGATCGTGCCGTGCGCGGCGATCACCCTGGTGGGCCGCGGCATGCGCTCGCTGCTGCACAAGCTGTCGGACGTGTGGGCCACCTTCGGCCGCGAGCGCGTGCACATGATCTCGCAGTCGTCCAACGACCTGAACCTGACCTTCGTCATCGACGAGGCCGATGCCGATGGCCTGCTGCCGATCCTGCACGCAGAGCTGATCGACAGCGGCGCGATGCCGGTGGAGGAGACCGAAGTGTTCGGCCCGCGCTGGCGCGAGATTGCCGGCACCGTGCGCCCGCGCGGCACGCCGTGGTGGCGCGGCCAGCGTGCGCACCTGCTGCAGCTGGCCGATGCCGGTACGCCGCGCTACGTCTATCACCTGCCGACGGTGCGCGCCCGCGCCCGTGCACTGGCCGCAATCAAGCCGATCGACCAGCGCTACTACGCGATCAAGGCCAACAGCCACCCGGCCATCCTGCAGCTGCTGGAAGCCGAAGGCTTCGGCCTGGAGTGCGTGTCGCACGGCGAGCTGAAGCATGTGTTCCAGCACCTGCCGGAACTGTCGCCCAAGCGCGTGCTGTTCACCCCCAGCTTCTGCCCGCGCAGCGAGTACGAGGCGGCGTTCGCGCTGGGCGTGACCGTGACCGTCGACAACGTGGAAGCGCTGCAGCGCTGGCCGGACCTGTTCCGTAACCGCGAGCTGTGGCTGCGCGTCGATCTGGGCCGGGGTGAGGGCCACCACGCCAAGGTCCGTACCGGTGGCAAGGAGTCCAAGTTCGGCCTGCCGATCGCCCGCGTCGACGAGTTCGTGCGCGCGGCCACCGAACTGGGCAGCCGCGTGGTGGGCCTGCATGCGCACCTGGGCAGCGGCGTGGAAACCGCGCAGCACTGGCGCCTGATGTGCGATGAGCTGGCCGGTTTCGCCCGCCGCATCGGCAGCGTGCAGACCATCGATATCGGTGGCGGCCTGCCGATTCCGTACAGCGATGAAGACGAACCCTTCGACCTGGACGCCTGGGCCGAGGGCCTGGCCGAGGTCAAGGCGCTGCACCCGGCATTCCGCCTGGCGATCGAGCCGGGCCGCTACCTGGTGGCCGAATCGGGCGTGCTGCTGACCCATGCCACCCAGGTGGTGGAGAAGGACGGCGTGCGCCGTGTCGGCCTGGACGCCGGCATGAACGCACTGATGCGCCCGGCGCTGTACGACGCCTGGCATGACATCGAGAACCTCAGCCGCCAGGGCGGTTATGCCGAAGCGGCGTTCGATGTGGTCGGCCCGATCTGCGAATCCAGCGATGTGTTCGGCAAGCGCCGCAAGCTGCCGGTGTCGACCGCGCCGGACGACGTGATGCTGATCGCAGATGCCGGTGCCTACGGCTATGTGATGGCCAACACCTACAACCAGCGGATGTTGCCGCGCGAAGACGTGATCGAATGATCACCATGCGCGCCCTGCACCCGCCCACCGACACGCCCCGCGCCCTCGCGCGGGCCCGTGCCTGACCGGATACACCATGACTGCTTTCGACAAACACCAGGTTTCCCGCTTCCGCTTCGTCCGTTGCGACTTCGCAGCGGATACCGGCGTGGCCCGGCTGGTCTACGCCTTCGACGACGGCCCGGAGATGGTGGAAACCATCACCGTGCCCGGTGCCCCGTTCGCGCTGGACGAGGCGCGCGCCGCCGCCGTGCAGCGTGCGCTGCAGCTGCTGCACCTGATTGCCGGCGTCAGCTACTACAAGGCCGGCGTACCGGATACGGTCAGCATCGACAGTTACAGCATCGATGCCGATACCGCCGCGCTGGTGGAGACCATTTACCTCAATGGCCTGGGCGAATTCGCCTACCGCAACGGCCTGAACCTGCGCGGCCGCTTCCGGTTGCCGGTGCAGGGCGAGGCCGTGCAGGCGCCGGCGCTGGGCCTGCGGCCGCACGCGCTGGTGGCCATCGGCGGCGGCAAGGATTCGCTGGTCAGCATCGAAGCGCTGCGCCGTGCCGGCGTGGACGAGACCGTGACCTGGATCGGTGGCTCGCAGCTGATCCGTGCGTGCGCTGAGCGCACCGGCCTGCCGACATTGAACCTGGGCCGCACGCTGGCGCCGGAACTGTTCGAGTTGAACCGCCAGGGCGCCTGGAACGGCCATATCCCGGTGACGGTGGTGAACTCGGCAATCATGGTGCTGGCCGCGTTGCTGCACGGCGTGGACCAGGTCGTGTTCTCCAACGAGCGTTCGGCCAGCTACGGCAGCCAGATTCCGGGCACCGGCGAAGTGAATCACCAGTGGTCCAAGGGCTGGGCCTGCGAGCAGGCGTTCGGCAGCCATGTGCGCAAGTACGTGGCGGCGGATCTGCAGTACTACTCGCTGCTGCGCCCGATGTCCGAGCTGGCGGTGGCCCGCCAGTTCGCCAAGACCGATTTCTACGACGCGCACTTCTCCAGCTGCAACCGCAATTTCCACATCCTCGGCGAGCGCCCGGTGAACCGCTGGTGCGGCGTCTGCCCGAAGTGCCATTTCGTCTTCCTGGCGCTGGCCCCGTTCATGCCAAAGACGCGCCTGGTGCGCATCTTCGGCCGCAACCTGCTGGACGATGCCGAGCAGGCCGGTGGCTTCGATGCGCTGCTGGAATTCCAGGACCACAAGCCGTTCGAGTGCGTGGGTGAAGGCCGCGAATCGCGTGCGGCGATGGCGACGCTGGCCCAGCGCCCGGAATGGAAGGAAGACGTGCTGGTGAAGCGCTTCTGCAATGAGATCCAGCCGCAGCTGGATGCCGCCGAACTGGAACTGGCACCGCTGCTGCAGCTGCAGGGCGAGCACCGCGTTCCGGCTGCGCTGTGGGAACGGGTGCGTGAAGATTTCGAAGCTTGAAGGAAAGCGCGTCGCGCTGTGGGGCTGGGGCCGCGAGGGCCGCGCCGCGTTTGCGGTGCTGCGTGAGCGCCTGCCCACGATGCCGCTGAGCCTGTTCTGCCCGGCGGCCGAAGTCGAGACCGCGCGTGCGGAAACGCAGGGCGCGCTGCAGGTACTTGGCGAACCCTCGGCCGAAGCGCTGGCCGCGTTCGATGTGGTGATCAAGTCGCCCGGCATCAGCCCTTACCAGCCGATCGCGCTGGCGGCGGCAGAGCAGGGCACCACCTTCATCGGCGGCACCGCGCTGTGGTTTGCGGAGCACGCGGCTGACGATGGCATCGTGCACGACACCGTGTGCGTGACCGGCACCAAGGGCAAGAGCACCACCACCGCGCTGGTCGCGCACCTGCTGCGGGCCGCCGGGCATCGCACCGGACTGGTTGGCAACATCGGCCTGCCGCTGCTTGAAGTGCTGGATCCGCAGCCCGCGCCCGAGTACTGGGCGGTGGAACTGTCCAGCTACCAGACCGGTGAGGTGGCGCGCAGTGGCGCCCGCCCGCAGGTGGCCGTGGTGCTGAACCTGTTCCCGGAACACCTGGACTGGCACGGCAGCGAACAGCGTTACATCGAAGACAAGCTGCGGCTGGTGACGGAAGCCGCGCCGCGCATTGCCGTGCTCAATGCCGCCGATCCGCACCTGGCGGCACTGTCGCTGCCCGATAGTGAGGTGGTCTGGTTCAACCAGCCGCAGGGCTGGCACATGCGGGGCGACATCGTGCATCGCGGTGAGCAGGCCGTGTTCGATACCCGCAACACGCCGCTGCCGGGGCGCCACAACCGCGGCAACCTGTGCGCGGTGCTGGCCGCGCTGGAGGCATTGGGGCTGGACGCGGTGGCGCTGGCACCGGCGGTGCAGGATTTCCGCCCGCTGCCGAACCGCCTGCAGCGCATCGGCGTGGCCGATGGCCTGACCTACGTCAACGATTCGATCAGCACCACGCCGCACGCCAGCCTGGCCGCGCTGGAGTGCTTCGCCGGGCAGCGCATCGCGCTGCTGGTGGGCGGGCACGACCGTGGCCTGGACTGGACCGATTTCATGCAGCACATGGCCCACGACGTGCCACCGGTGGAGATCGTGACCATGGGCAGCAACGGCCCGCGCATCCATGCCATGCTGCAGCCGCTGGCCGATGCCGGCCGCTTCGGTCTGCACGCGGCGTCGGATCTGCCCGAGGCGATGGCCTTGGCGCGCGCCGCGCTGGGGGCGCTGGGCGGTGTGGTTCTGCTGTCGCCGGGCGCGCCCAGTTTTGGTGCCTACCGCGATTACGTGGCGCGTGGCCGTCATTTCGCCGAGCTGGCCGGGTTTGACCCGGACAGCATCAGCGCGATTCCGGGGTTGGGCATCGGGTAGTGCCGGCCGCTGGCCGGCAACCCAGCGGGGAATTCATCCACACATGGCGTGGATCTACTGGTCTTCGTCGATGAACGCGTAATCGCCATCGATCAGCTGCTGCAGGTACGCATCGAAGCTCGGTGCGATCACCGCGTAGCTGTCCGGATCGTGCAGGTAGCGCACCACCTGGCCGACGGTGCCGCCCGGTGCCGGATCGAAATCCAGATACAGCATCGAGGTGCCACCGTTGTTCATGCAGTGCGAGAAACACAGCCGGCGGCTCATCGGCAGATCCGCATCGATGCCCTCGCCGAGAATCTCCGGCTCGTCATCCAGCCACTCTTCGTAGATGGAACGGATGCTGTCGTCCCACCGCTGCTGGTCCTCGAAGATCTGCGCGACCGATCGCAGGTAGTACGGATAGCCGCCGTCCTCGACATCCGAGCCGAGCATCAGCACGCAGACCTTGCCCGCGGGGTACTCCCGGTAGTGGGTGCCATCCACGCGCGACAGCAGCTCCACCAGGCTGCCCGGCACCTGCGGCCACTGCACATGCAGGCGCTGCAGGTCCTCGGCGCTGGCGCCCTGGACATGTGCCCACTGCGGGGCATCCTCGGCAGGCAAACGCGGGATCAGGCCAGACAGAAAGCGATCAACAAGATTCATGCGAAAAAAGGGGACGGAGGGGATTAAGTCGTATCCAACCACACCTGCGTCACGCCGCCAATGCAGAATGCGACGCGGGAGGGGCGTTTACGGCTTAATCCCCTCCGTCCCCTTTTTCTTGCGGAGCAGGCGCATGAATCGTTGGCGATGCGGTGTGGCGGTGATTCTGGGGCTGGCGGCGATGCCGGCGTGGGCGGCGGTGAAGACGCAGCCGGTGGAATGGAAACACCAGGGCACGACCTTCAGTGGCGTGCTGGTCTATGACGATGGCGAGCATGACCAGCGCCCCGGCCTGGTGATGGTGCCGAACTGGAAGGGTGTGAACGAGTCGGCAGTCGAGAAGGCCAAGCAACTGGCCGGCGACGACTACGTGGTGCTGGTGGCCGATGTCTATGGCAAGGACGTGCGGCCGAAGACCGATGCGGAGGCGGGGCCGGTGGCCAGCAAGCTGCGCAACGACCGGCCGCTGCTGCGCGCGCGTGCACTGGAAGCGGTGAACGTGCTCAAGGCGCAGGCCGGCAAGGTACCGCTGGATGCCGGCCGGATCGGCGCGGTGGGCTTCTGTTTCGGCGGCACCACGGTGCTGGAACTGGCCCGCGCCGGTGCGCCGCTGGCCGGTGTGGTCAGCCTGCACGGCGGGCTGGGCTCGCCGCTGCCGGCCCAGGCAGGTGGCCGGCATCCCTCGGTGCTGGTGCTCAACGGTGCCGACGACAAGAGCGTGACTGCCGAGGATATCGCTGGCTTCCAGAAGGAAATGGACGCGGCCAAGGTGGACTGGGAGTTCACCAACTACAGCGGTGCGGTGCACTGCTTCGCCGAGCGCGATGCCAACAGTCCGCCGGGGTGCCAGTACAACGAGCGGGCGGCCAAGCGCGCGTGGAAGGCGCTGGATGAGTTCTTCGAGGAGCGCTTCGAGAAACATTGATTCGTGCAGCGGTAGTGCCGGCCGCTGGCCGGCAACCTCATGATGCTGCGGATGTCATCGGGAATGCCGGCCAGCGGCCGGCACTACCGATGCTTCAGTGCCGACCAACGGTCGGCACCTACCGATGCTTCAATGCCGGCCAGCGGCCGGCACTACCAGATGCGGTCAATGCGACCGTTTCAGTGCCGACCAACGGTCGGCACCCACCGGAATGACGGTTTGGTAGGTGCCGACCGTTGGTCGGCACTACCGGTCAATGCGAGCGCTGCACCGCGTAGCGGGCCAGGCCGCGCAGGGCGGCCACGGCATCGTTGTCGCCCAGGCCATCGAGCGCGCGCTCGGCGGCTTCGGCATATTCCTCTGCACGCGCGCGGCTGTACTCCAGGCCGCCGGTGGCACGGATCGCGGCCAGCACTTCCGGCATCGCCGAGGCGTCGCCGTCCTGCACGATGGTGCGCAGGCGCTCGCGGGTGGCGTCATCGGAGTGGGCCATCGCGTGGATCAGCGGCAACGTGGCCTTGCCCTCGGCGAGGTCGTCGCCCAGGTTCTTGCCCAGCTCCTCGGCGTTGGCCGAGTAGTCCAGCACGTCGTCGGCAATCTGGAACGCGTAGCCCAGGTGCATGCCGTAGTCGAACAGGGCCTGCTGGGTGGCTTCATCCACGCCGCTGGCCAGCGCGCCCAGGCGGGTGCCGGCGGCGAACAGCACCGCGGTCTTGCGCTCGATCACGCGCAGGTAGGCGGCTTCGTCGGTATCCGGGTTGTGCACGTGCAGCAGCTGCAGCACTTCACCCTCGGCGATGCGGTTGGTGGCATCGGCCAGGATCTGCATCACCGGCATGCGCTCCAGCTCGACCATCAGCTGGAAGCTGCGCGAGTACAGGAAGTCGCCCACCAGCACGCTGGGCGCGTTGCCCCACAGCGCGTTGGCGGTGCTGCGGCCACGCCGCAGGCTGGACTCGTCCACCACGTCGTCGTGCAGCAGGGTAGAGGTGTGGATGAACTCGATGATCGCCGCCAGCTGGTGGTGCTCCGGGCCGGCCTGGCCGACCGCGTGGCCGGCCAGCATCACCAGCATCGGGCGCAGGCGCTTACCGCCGGCGGAAATGATGTGGTCGGCGATCTGGTTGATCAGCACGACGTCCGAGGACAGCCGGCGCCGGATCAGGGCGTCGACGGCGGCCATGTCGGCCGCGGCAAGCGACTGGATCTGGGGCAGGCCCAGGGCGGGACGGGTGTCTTCGGTGATGGTCATGCGATCAGGCTTTCAGGCTCACCATCGATTATAGGCGCTGGCCGTGAATTCGGGCGCAAACCGGCCCGAGCGGCAATTCCAGCCCGGCCTGCGCGGCCCTTCGCGTGAATACGTATGCAGGTTGCGCCATGCCCGCGAGGCCACCGCTAAGCTTGCCGGATCAGGATTTCGGCCCGCTGCCGGCGGGTCCCGCATGCCCGGAGGGGGGCTGTCGATGTCGCACTATCCATGGTGGCGCGGAGCCGTCATCTACCAGATCTACCCGCGCAGTTACCTTGATGCCAACGGCGATGGGGTGGGCGACCTGCCGGGCATCATCGAGCGCCTGGACCACATTGCCGCGCTGGGCGTGGATGCGATCTGGATCTCGCCGTTCTTCAAGTCCCCCATGGCCGACTTCGGCTACGACATCGCCGACTACCGCGACGTCGACCCGCTGTTCGGCAGCCTGGACGACTTCGACCGCCTGCTGGCCAAGGCCCACGGCCTGGGCCTGAAGGTGATGATCGACCAGGTGCTGAGCCATACCTCGATCGAGCATGCCTGGTTCCGTGAGAGCCGCCAGGACCGCAGCAATCCGAAGGCGGACTGGTACGTCTGGGCCGACCCGCGCGAGGACGGCACCCCGCCCAACAACTGGCTGTCGCTGTTCGGCGGCTGTGCCTGGCAGTGGGAGCCGCGCCGCGAGCAGTACTACCTGCACAACTTCCTGGTCGACCAGCCGGACCTGAACTTCCACCACCCGGACGTGCAGCAGGCCACCCTGGACAACGTGCGCTTCTGGCTGGACCGCGGCGTGGACGGCTTCCGCCTGGATGCGATCAACTTCTGCTTCCACGACGCACAGCTGCGCGACAACCCGCCCAAGCCGGCGGAGAAGCGGGTGGGGCGCGGCTTCAGCCCGGACAATCCGTACGCCTACCAGTACCACTACTACAACAACACGCAGCCGGAGAACCTGCCGTTCCTGGAGCGCCTGCGCGCGCTGCTGGACGAATACCCGGGGGCGGTCAGCCTGGGCGAGATCTCTTCGGAAGACTCGCTGGCCACCACGGCCGAGTACACCCGCGATGGCCGCCTGCACATGGGCTACAGCTTCGAGCTGCTGGTGGACGACTACAGTGCGGCCTACATCCGCGATACGGTCTCGCGGCTGGAAGCGGCGATGACCGAAGGCTGGCCGTGCTGGGCGGTGTCCAATCACGACGTGGAGCGTGCGGTCAGCCGATGGGGCGGTCACCCGGCCGATCCGCGCCTGGCGCGGATGCTGGTGGCGATGCTGTGCTCGCTGCGCGGCTCGGTCTGCCTGTACCAGGGCGAGGAGCTGGGCCTGGCCGAGGCCGAGGTCCCGTTCGAGGCCCTGCAGGACCCGTATGGCATCACCTTCTGGCCGAATTTCAAGGGCCGTGACGGCTGCCGTACCCCGCTGCCATGGACCGATGCGCCATTAGCCGGTTTCACCACCGGGCAGCCCTGGCTGCCGATCCCGGCCGAGCACCGCGCGGCGGCGGTGGCCGTGCAGGAGCGCGACCCGCATTCGGTGCTGGCGGCGTTCCGCGCGTTCCTGGCCTGGCGGCATACCCAGCCGGCCCTCCTGCACGGCAGCATCAGATTCCTTGAAAGCGCCGAGCCTGTGCTGCTGTTCGAGCGTATGCTTGCAGATGAAACCCTCCTGCTGGCCTTCAACCTGTCGGCCGAGGCGGTGACCCATCCGCTGCCGCCGGGGAACTGGCAGCAGGTGGCGGTACCGGGCCCGGATGCGGGCACGGTGCAGGGCAACGAACTCCAGCTGCCGCCGCGCGCGGTGTATTGCGCCCGACGCAGCTGACCGTTTTCTCCGGTGGCGGTACTTGCGGGGACGGGGCCGAAGCGCCCCGTCCCTTTTTTATGAGCGGCATGGCCGGGCGCCGGTCGGTGGCATGCCGGTGACCGGGCGAAAGAAAACCCGCTGCCTGCGCAGCGGGTTTCCGGTCCTGCTCCTGGCTTCCGTCGCCGGGCATGGCCCGGCGCTACCGATGGGGTGGTTGCCGGCCAGCGGCCGGCACTACCCGGCTGTGGTCAGAACTTGTAGTTCACGCCCAGCATGTAGGTGCGGCCCCATTCGATGTACTCCAGCGGGCGGTCCTTGCTGCCGGCGTAGGTGCGGTACGGCTCGTTGGTCAGGTTGCTGCCCTGCAGCAGCAGGGTCAGGCCACGCAGGGCGCTGCTGTCGCTGAAGGTGTAGCTGACCTGCGCATCGGTCACGTTTTCGCCGACGACATAGCGCAGGCTGCGGTTGCCGTTGAAGTTGCCGATCTCACCGATGAAGTCCGATCGGCGGCGCTGGCTGACGCGTGCTTCAAAACCGCTGCGCTCGTAATAGGCAGTGAAGTTGTACACGCGCTTGGACAGGCCCGGCAGGCTGATCGGGTCACTGCCCACGCTGGAGGCGCTCTCCGGATCCAGGATGGTGATGTCGCTCTTGTTGAAGGTCGCGCTGGCCTGCACGCCGAAGCCACGCAGGCTGTCGGTCAGCATCTCCAGCGGGAACGATGCGGTCAGCTCCAGGCCCTTCAGCGTGCCGCCCTTGCCGTTCTGCGGCGCGGAGAAGGTGCCGGTGGTCAGCACCGGTGCGGTCATGCCCGGCGGCGGCACGTAGCTGCCCAGCAGCGCGGTGAAGTCGTAGTTATCGACCGACTGGGTGTAGACGTAGCTCTTCAGGTCCTTGTAGAAGATCGCGGCGGCCACGTAGGCCTTCTCGCCGAAGTACTTCTCATAGGACAGGTCCAGCGCGGTGGCACGCCATGGGTCCAGCAGCGGATTGCCGCCGCTGCCGCCGGGGCGGCCGGTGCCGGTGTCCACGCCGAACTCCAGGCCGGCGCGCATCTGGTCCACACGTGGGCGTGCGACCTGCTTGGCGACGGCGAAGCGCAGCGTCTGCTGGTGCGGGAACAGGAAGGCCAGGTTCAGGCTCGGCAGCCAATCGTTGTAGGTGCGGCCGTTCGAGTACGGCTGCACGTTGTTGCCGGCCGACTGCGAGCTGTCCCAGTAGCGCGAATCCGAGCTCTGGTCGGTGTGCTGCATCTGCACGCCGATGTTGCCGCGCACGCCGACGTCGCCGATGTCGGCGTTGATGTTCAGGCGCGCCCAGGCGGTGGTGATCTTCTCCTGCACCGTCCACGACTTGGGAATCAGGTAGTCCAGGTTGTCGACCGGGTTGAAGGTCATGTAGCGGCCGACCGCGGCCGGGACGTTCCAGGCCGGGATGGTGCCGAGGCCGGCGAAGCCGAGGTTGACCGGGCGATACTGCAGGTCCGAGGCGATGTTGGCATCGCCCTGCGCACCCAGCAGGATGTTGCCTTCGGACTGGGTCTTCACCTTGCGGCGGTCGGCGTAGTTCACGCCGATGTCGATGTCCGGCGCCCACGACGCGATGGCATCGGGCAGCGCGATGGTGGCGGCCAGCTTGCCACCCTTCAGGCGGTCTTCCACCTGCGGCACCTTGCCGTAGCCGGAGCCGTAGATGGTGTTGGTCAGGAACAGCGCATCGGGATTGGAGTAGTTCAGGCCCGGGCTGATCTGCGAGAAGCCGTTCTGGCGGATCGACACGCCGACCGTATCCAGCTGTGGCATCGGGGTCAGCTGCAGGTTGTTTTCCAGGTTCAGCTCATCGCGCGTGGCCTTGGAGTAGTTCAGGTCGGCGACCAGCTTGACGCCGCTGAAGTTGAACTCGTTGTTCCAGCCGAACGCATCGATCTTGTCCTTGCGCTTGTTGTACATGCCGCGCACCAGCGGGTACACGCCGCTGGCGGTGCCGCCGGTGAACGAACCATTGGGGTTGACCTGCGGGTTGCTGACCAGCAGGCCCGGGGTGTAGTTGCCGTTGTAGTTGCTGAGGTTCAGCTCGAACTGGTTGGCGGTGTCGATCTGCTCGGCTTCGGTGTGGAATGCATCGAAGGTGCTGGTCCAGCTGTTGTTCGGGCGGAACTGGATCGTCGCCATCACGCCGTCGCGCTTGTTGTTGCCGGTGCGGCGCAGCGCCTTGATGCCATCGGAGAAGTAGGTGCCGACGCCCACGCCCGGACGGTCTCCCTTGTCGGTGTGCTCGGTGGTCCAGGGCTCGTAGAGGCCGACCTGGTTCTCCTGGATCGGCATGTCGCTGTGCGCGTAACCGATGGCGATGCCCAGGGTGTTGTCGAAGAACTGGTCGATGTAGCTGGCACTGAAACGATTGCCGTACGGATCGATGTTGGCGGCGCGGCCCAGGGAGCTCTTCTGGTAGCGGCCGCTGACCGCGATCACGCGCTCGCCGAAGCTGAGCGGGCGTGCGGTCTGCATGTCGATGGTGCCCGACAGGCCCTGGCCGACCAGCGCCGCGTCCGGGGTCTTGTACACCGTCACGCCGTTGACCAGCTCGGACGGGTACTGGTCGAACTCGACGCCGCGGTTGTCGCCGGTGCTGACCACTTCGCGGCCGTTGAGCAGGGTGGTGGCGAAGTCCGGCGACAGGCCGCGCACGCTGATCACTTGCGCACGGCCCGCCACGCGCTGCGCGGCCAGGCCGGGCAGGCGCGAGATGGACTCGGCGATGCTGACGTCGGGCAGCTTGCCGATGTCTTCGGCGGAGATCGCTTCGACCACCGAGGTGGCGTCCTGCTTGACCGCGATCGCGCTCTCGATGCCGCGGCGGATGCCGGTGACCTGCACCGTATCGAGGTTGGTGGCGGCGGTGCCGGCCGGCGTGGTGACGCTCTGCGTGGACTGTGCCGACGCCAGCGTCGGCGCCAGGACAACGGCCAGCGCGATGCTCAGCGCGCTGCGCTTGTGGTTCAACATTTTCCCCTCCCAGGCAATGTTGCAGATCGATTTGTGAGCGTTCCGGCGGGGCCGTGAACGTGCGACGCGGTGGCCGCTGTCGTCGCCGCTATGGTAGGCAGCGCGTTCTTCGCGGGAATCACCCTGCATACGTATTCAATGGCGTCTGCAGGGATGTAATCGCTTTCAAGTGTCTCGTTCTGTAGAGCCGAGCCCATGCTCGGCTGCATTTCGGTGCTACGCACCGCCGCCCGAGCGTGGGCTCGGGCGCTACGGGGGCGCAGGCAGGAAAACGTTCAGCGGATCGGCGTGAAGCGAATGGCCTGGCCACCGCCCGGTGCCAGTACCAGCGTCAGTGCATCGGCGCTGGTCACTTCGCGGGTTTCGCGTGCGAACGCGAATGGATTGCTGCGGAAATCCGCGTCCTCGCCATCGCGGTAGATCTCGGCGCGATAACGCACGCCCGGCTCCAGGAAGCCCAGCGATACCGGCAGCACGCGGCCGTGCTCATCGGTGATGCTGCCGAGGAACCAGTCGCGGCTGTTGCGGTCGCGGCGCACGATCGTCACGTAGTCGCCCACTTCACCATCGAGCACGCGGCTCTGCTCCCAGTCCACCGCCACGTCCTCGATGAAACGGAACGCCTCGCGATGCTGCAGGTAGTGTTCGGGCAGGTCGGCGGCCATCTGGATCGGGCTGTACAGCACCACGTACAGCGCCAGCTGCCGCGCCAGCGTGCTGGGAATGGCCTGGCCGTGGCGGCCCTTCAGGCTGAGGATGCCGGGGGTGTAATCCATCGGCCCGGCCAGCATGCGGGTGAACACCAGATTGACCTCATGCTCCGGCGGGTTCGGCGGCTGGCCCCAGGCGTTGTACTCCATGCCGCGTGCGCCTTCGCGCGAGATCCAGTTGGGATAGGTGCGGCGCAGGCCGGTGTCCTTGATCGGCTCATGCGGGTTCACCGACAGGTGCCGGCGCGCGGCTTCCTGCACCACCTTCAGATGGTGGCGGGCCATGAACTGCCCGTCATGCCACTCGCGCCACAGTGGGCCCCCCGTCGAATTGCGGCGGTCGACCTGGCCGTCGTCACAGACGTAGCCGGTCTTGAACTGGTCCACGCCCAGCCGTGCATACAGGTCCAGCGCGGCGCCCAGCTGGTCCTCGTAGTGCTCGATGGCGCAGCCGGTTTCATGGTGGCCGATCAGGTGTACGCCCTTCTTCAGGCCATATGCCGACAGCGCTTCAATGTCGAAATCGGGCGTGGCCCGGGTGAAATCGAAGTCATAACCATTGCCCACCCACATGCCGTCCCAGCCCGGGTTCCAGCCTTCCACCAGCACGCCACGGAAGCCGTGCGCGGCGGCGAAGTCGATGACTTTTTTCGTCTTGGCGGTGGTAGCCGCATGCTTCCGCCCGGTCGCCCAGCTCTCGTTGTCCAGGTGCATCGACCACCACACGCCCAGGTACTTGGCTGGCTTCACCCAGCTCACATCGCCCAGCGCGTTGGGTTCGTTGAGGTTGAGGATCAGGTCTGATTCGACCAGACCACCGGCACGGTCGGCGATCTGCAGCGTGCGCCACGGCGTGGCGAAGGGCAGGGCGCGGCGTACCTTCCAGCCTTCGGCCGAGGGCGAGAGCTGCGCGCGCAGGCGCTGCCCCTCGGTGCGCCGCAGCCACATGCCGGCATAGTCCACCAGCGCCGCCTCGTGGATCGCCAGATGCAGGCCATCGCGGCTGCGCAGGGTCATCGGCGTATGCACCAGCGGTACTTCGCGTAGCGGCGTGCGCTGGTAGAGGTATTCGTAGTGGATCGGTTCGCCGGCGGGGATCCACCAAGCGGTGGATTCAGGCGCGATGGCAAACTCGGTCAGTTCGTCATCGATGATCGCCTCGCGCAGGTTCGGTTGCTCAGGGAACACATAGCGGAAGCCGAGACCATCGTCGTAGACGCGGAACACCACATCCAGCCGTCGCTTGCTGCCGGTGGTTTCGGCCAGCTGCACGGTCAGCTCGTTGAAGTGGTTGCGGGTGAGCCGGCGCTCGCCCCACGGCTGCTCCCAGCTGTCGTCGACGCTGCGCTGCTGCTGGCCAAGCAGGGCGAAATCGCGGTCCAGGCGGCCGTCGCGCAGGGCAAAGCCAAGCTTCGAATCCTCCACCACGGGTTCGCCGAAACGCTCGACGCGGTAGCGCGCGGTGCCGCCGTCCAGCACCAGGCTGACCTTCAGCACCTTGCCCGGCGATTCGACGCTGGCCACCTGGGGCGTGGCGTGTACCAGCGTGGCCCATCCCATCAGGGCCAGGCCGAGCATGTGCGCGAATAGCGCGCGTACAGCAGTGGATGACATCGGCAATTCCCCTCCCAAGGCGCCGTTGGCAGACCCGGACCATAAGCCAGCGCGGCGGGCGCGCTACCACGTGACGCCATGAATACGTATGCAACTGGACGCAGTCGACAGCCCCGCGTCTACCATGGGGCCAAGGCACCTTGAGGGAGGGGCCGCGCCCGCCCGCCTGCAACGACGGTGCGGACCTACAACGCGTGCAGAGAGGGAGGGAGGCCGACGGGCGCAAGCCGGTCCGCCGCTTCGATGCTGAAGATCATTTGCCTGACCGCTGCCCTGGGGGCAGCGCTGGGGACGACCGCGCAGGCGGCCGACCTGCAATTCGACGGCCGCCATGCGCGCGCCGAAGCCGCTGCCAATGGCAGCTTCGTGCTGCATGCGCCGAAGGGCGCAGTGCAGATCGCAGCCGCACCGATGCGCAGCCAGACCGGCAGCGTGATGTTCGATGCACTGTTCGCGCTGGCCCAGCAGGAGATGGACCAGGACCGCGTGGATGCGATCCGCGATCCGGCCTTCGACGAGGGCCGGCCGGTGCCGTGCGAGTGCTTCCAGACCGGCGCGCGCTGGCCCTATGTGTGGACCCGCGATGTCAGCTTCGCCGCCGATCTGGCGCTGGCGCGGCTGGACCCGCAACGCACCCGGCAGTCGCTGCAGTTCAAGCTGTCGGCGGCGCGCGACGGGCACACGCCCGGCCTGTTCGTGGCGCAGGACACCGGTTCCGGCGGCAGCTGGCCGATCAGCAGCGACCGCGTGGTGTGGTTCCTGGCGGCACGCCACCTGCTGGAGGACCGAGCGTTTGCCGATCAGGTCTGGCAGGCGCTGCAGGGCACGCTGGCGCAGGACCGCGCGATGGTGTTCGACGCGCAGGTGGGCCTGTACCGCGGCGAGACCTCGTTCCTGGACTGGCGCGAGCAGACCTATCCGGACTGGACCCGCGAGGACGTGCGCTTCATCGGTGATTCCTACGCACTGTCCACCAACGTGCTGCACTACCAGGCACTGCGCCTGGCCGAACGCCTGGCCGGGCAGCACGGCGATGCCCGCGCGGCCGAGTACAAGGCGTGGGCCGATGCGTTGGCGCAGCAGATCGATACGCGCTTCTGGCGCGAGGACATCGGCCAGTACATGAGTTACATCGGTGAAGCCGCGCACCCGGTGCCGTACGCCAAGGTGGATCTGCTCGGCCTTTCGCTGGGCATCCTGGCCGGGGTGCTGCCGCCGGAGCGCGCGCGGCGTGCGCTGGCGGCGTATCCGATGGGCCCGGCCGGCAGCCCGGTGGTGTGGCCGCAGGAGGCGCAGCAGCCGATCTACCACAATCGCGCGATCTGGCCGTTCGTCAGTGCGTACTCGCTGCGCGCGGCGCGGCAGCTGGATGATGCGCCGCGCATCGCCGCCGAAATCCGCTCGTTGATGCAGGGCGCCGCGCTGGCCGGCTCCAACATGGAAAACTACGAGCTGGTCAGCCAGGCCGTGCATGTCGAGGAAGGCGCACTGAGCGGCCCGGTGGTCAATTCCGAACGCCAGCTGTGGTCGGTGGCCGGCTATCTGTCGATGGTGGTCGAAGGCGTATTCGGCGTGCAGGACGATGGCCGCGTGCAGCCCAAGCTGCCGGCCGTGCTGGTGCCCGAACTGTTCGGCACGCAACGCCGCATCTCCCTGGAGGCCAACGGCAAGCGTTATGTGCTGGAGCGGCCGAAGCAGTTGGCCGATGGATTGCTGGTAGCGGGCAAGGTGAAGATGCGTGGTGCCACCACCACCGTGCAGCTGGTCCCCGCAGCAGCGGCGCCGCGCAGCGTAGAAATGACGGCCGACGCCAATGCGCGCGCACCGGCCACGCCGGCCGCACCGCAGGCGCGGCGCAAGGGCAGGGGCTGGAACGTCGAGGTCGCTGCCGGCCAGGTGCTGTGGCAGGACGGTCGCGCGCTCACCGCCAGCAACGGCCAGGCGCACATCAGTGACGATGGCCTGCAGCATTGCCTCAGCCTGACCCGGCGCGACAACGCATTGGAATCGCTGCACAGCCCGACGGTCTGCGTCGGTCCGCAGCAGGTGCTGAAGGGCGAGGATCGCTGGCAGTTCACCTCGGCCAAGGCCGGGCAGGTGCGTCTTCGCCTGCAGTACCGCAACCCGAACGGGCCGATCAACACCGGCGTCACCGCTGCGGTGAAGCAGCTGGTGCTGCAGTGCCCGGGCCAGCCGTTGCAGCGGCACACGGTTACGCTGCCGCACAGCGTGGCGGTGCAGGACTCGACCTCGGCGGCATTCACGGTGCCCAAGGGCCGATGCACGGTCGCGCTTGAAGAAGGCTTCAACATGAGCGCGCTGCGGCACTTCGCGCACTACACCGGGGGCAAAGGGGGCCGCGAAGGCGTGCTCAACCAGGCCCAGGTGCAGGCGCTGACGGTGGCGCCGGTGGCGATGGAAGAGGGTGCACGATGAATCGCACGGCAAAACCGCAGCTGTCGTTCTGGCAGATCTGGAACATGTGTTTCGGCTTCCTCGGCATCCAGTTCGGATTCGCCCTGCAGAACGCCAATGCCAGCCGCATCTTCGAGACGCTGGGCGCGGATATCGACGCGGTGCCAGGGCTGTGGATTGCCGCGCCGCTGACCGGCCTGCTGGTGCAGCCGGTAATCGGCTACCTGTCCGACCGCACCTGGACGCGCTGGGGGCGCCGTCGTCCGTACTTCATGATCGGTGCGGTGTTGACCACGCTGGCGCTGCTGGTGATGCCGAACTCGCCGACGCTGTGGATCGCGGCCGGCACGCTGTGGGTACTGGATGCCTCGATCAACGTATCGATGGAGCCGTTCCGTGCCTTCGTCGGTGACCAGCTGGCGCCACGCCAGCGTCCGGCCGGCTATGCCATGCAGAGCTTCTTCATCGGCGTGGGTGCCATCGTCGCCAGCTTTCTGCCGTTCATCCTGGCCCACTTCGGCGTTGCCAACACCGCGTCCGCCGGGGAAGTGCCCGACACTGTGCGCTATGCGTTCTACTTCGGCGCGGTGGTGCTGCTGGCGGCGATCACCTGGACGGTGGTCAGCGCCCGCGAATATTCACCGGCGGAGCTGGCCGGGTTCGATGATGCCGAGCCACCGGAACATCACGCGGCGGCCGCGATCAACGGCCCGGCTTCATGGACGCGGGTGACCCTGTGGCTTGGGCTGGGTGTGCTGTTGGCGCTGCTGATCACCTGGCGACAAGGCGACAGGATGCTGTACGTGCTGGCAGGCCTGTGCGCCGGCTACGGCCTGCTGCTGGCGGCAGCGCGCGCGTTGCCGGCCACGCACATGCTGGCCGCCATCGTCGGCGACCTGCGCGCGATGCCGGTGACCATGCGCCGCCTGGCGTGGGTGCAGTTCTTCTCGTGGTTCGCGCTGTTCGCCATGTGGATCTACACCACCGCTGCGGTGGCCGGTACCCACTTCGGTTCGACCGATCCACAGTCGGCCGCCTACAACGAAGGTGCCAACTGGGTGGGCGTGCTGTTTGGCGCCTACAACGGCTTCGCTGCGCTGGCGGCGGTGCTGATTCCGCCGATGGTGCGTGCGATCGGCCTGCGCTGGAGCCACCTGGTCAACCTGTGGCTGGGCGGCGCCGGCTTGGTCTCGCTGATGTTCATCCGCGACCCGCACTGGCTGCTGCTGTCGATGGTGGGCGTCGGCTTTGCCTGGGCCTCGATCCTGTCGTTGCCGTATGCACTGCTGTCCGACAGCGTGCCGGCGTCGAAGATGGGCGTGTACATGGGCATCTTCAATTTCTTCATCGTGATCCCGCAGCTGGTGGCGGCCAGTGCGCTCGGCTTTGCCCTGCGCGCATGGCTGGGTGGCCAGCCGATGCATGTGCTGGTGCTGGGCGGCTGCAGCCTGTTCCTAGCCGGCCTGTGCGTGCTGCGGGTTCCGTCCCGTCCGGAGGTGGTGTGATGCGTGGTGTCCTGGCTGTTGCTGTTTCCCTTACCCTGTTCGCCGGCCAGGCCGTGGCCACGCCGCGCCCGGACTACGTCGGCACCACCGAGCCGTTCGCCAGCGATGCGGTGTACTTCGTGGTCACCGACCGCTTCGTCAACGGTGACCCGGCCAATGACCATCGTGACCAGGGTGGCGCGCACCGCACCTTCGACATCCCAGTGCCGTGCCCGGACAAGGTGGACGGCAACATCGGCTACCTCGGTGGTGATTTCCGCGGTGTGCTCGACAACGCGCAGTACATCCGCAACCTCGGTTTCGGCGCGGTATGGATCACGCCCATCGTCGACAACCCGGACGAGGCGTTCACCGGCAGCAAGCCGATCAGCTGCACCAGCACGCTGACCGACCGCGGCAAGACCGGCTACCACGGGTACTGGGGCATCAACTTCTACAAGCTCGATGAGCACCTGCCCAGCAAGAACCTGGATTTCGCCGGGCTGACCAAGGGCCTGCACGGTGCTGGCTTGAAGGTGGTGCTGGATATCGTGGGCAACCACGGCTCGCCGGCCTGGACCATGCCGACGCGACAGCCGCAGTTCGGCCAGATCTTCGACAAGGACGGAAAACTGATCGCCGACCACCAGAACCTGCCGCCGCAGAAACTGGATCCGAAGCACAACCCGCTGCACGCGTTCTACAACAACATTGGACCGGTCGACAGCAAGGATGGCTCGATCTTCGATGGCAACCTGGCTGAGCTGTCCGACTTCAACCAGGACAATCCGGCGGTGATGGACTACCTGGTCGGTGCCTACCTGCAATGGACCGCGCAGGGCGTGGACGCATTGCGCATCGACACCATCGGCTGGCTGCCGCACCCGTGGTGGCATGCCTTCGTCAAGCGCATCCGTGCCGAGCACCCGGGCATGTTCATGTTTGGCGAAGCCTTCGACTACAACGCGGCGACCATTGCCGAGCACACCTGGCCATCCAATGCCAACGTGAGCGTGCTCGATTTCCCGTTGCGCGGCGCACTGGAGCAGACCTTCGGCACCGCCAACAAGGGCTTCGAGACCCTGGCTGAGCCACTGCACCTGAGCGGTGGCCCGTATGCCAATCCGTACGAGCTGATGAGCTTCTACGACAACCACGACATGCCGCGCCTTCAGGCCAGTGACACCGGCTTCATCGATGCGCACAACTGGCTGTTCACCGCGCGCGGCATTCCGGTGGTCTACTACGGCTCGGAAACCGGCTTCATGCGCGGCCGCGCCGAGCATGCAGGCAACCGTGCCTACTTCGGCCAGCCGCGCGTGGACGCTGCACCGCAGAGCCCGATCTTCGCGCCGCTGCAGCGCATTGCCAAGCTGCGCGAGGCCACCCCGGCCCTGCAGCGC
>NZ_JAPTFO010000044.1:0-36062 GCF_030985515.1 Stenotrophomonas sp. Sm10 | reverse complement strand
CCGGTTGCGGGGGACGCTGCAAGTACGTCCATGTAAGCTCGGTCGCCGCATCCATGCGGCTCACGCCCCCGCAACCGGACCTACCCCGCCTTCGACAGATTTCCACGAACTGCTGGAACGGCATGAGCTGCTCTTGGTGGGTGTCGACCTTGGTCGACACGTCTGGGTCGGCACGGGGTCGGATCCCGTTGCTGCGCAACGGGCTCTGACCCCAGGCGTGGATGAGGTGGTCTGTTCGATCTATTGATTCCTGATGGGTGACTGGCTTCAGGTCGGCCGTAGGCGGCGGTCATCGCAATGACATGTGACCCCGGTACGGTTTGAGCCCGCTTGCGGGTCGCGCGCGGGCCGGGGTTCCGGTCTTGGCGCGCGTCCACTGCAGCTGCTGTCGCTGCCGAGGGTCATGTGTTCTACGTCAGGGGGCTGAATGGACACCATGCGGTCAGAACTTGGAAGGTGGCCATCGCGGCATGGCTGCTGCTGTCCTTTGCCGCTGCCGGGCAGGACGGCGTTCATGCCTACGACATCCCTGCGCAGCCGCTGGAACAGGCGGTCGAGCGCTTCAGCGTCATCAGTGGGTGGTCCGTGATGTACCCGGGCGATCTTGCCGCGGGCCGCAGCAGCCGTGCGCTGCGCGCCAGCCTGCCGCCGCTGCCCGCCCTGCAGGCGCTGCTGCAGGACTCCGGCGTCGAGGCCGAGGTGATCGGCAAACAGCGTGTGGTGCTGCGCCGGGGCGCGCCCTTGGCTGCCGAACCCGGTGTCGGCGCGGAGCTCGCCGATGCGGAACGTCGACGTCGCTATGGTGGCCTGCAGCAGCGGCTGCGTGCGGTGTTCTGTGACGACCCGGAGATCGCTCCCGGCCGCTATGCCGCGACGCTGCGTTTCCGTGTCGACAGCGAGGGCCAGGTGCATGCGCCCGAGCTGCTGTCAGGCAGTGGCAGCGAGCGCCGCGATGCGCGCCTGCTGCAGGCGCTGCAGCACTTGGTGCTGGCGCCCGATGCCGCTGCGCTGCCGCAGCCGGTAACGCTGCAGATCCGACCTTCCGGCACCGACCACGACTGTGGCGGGCGCGCGCCCCTTCCATGACTTCAAGGATTCGAACATGAGCAACGGTACGGCTGGGGCAGTTGACCTGATGGACCACCTTCTGGGTGCCTACGATGAACTGAAGCGCCGGCTGGTGCGCAAGCTGGGCTCGGAGGAGCTGGCCGGCGACGCGCTGCAGGACACGTGGATGCGCCTGAGCGCGCGGCGTGACCGCCTGGATGCCGTGCAGAACCCCGCGGCCTACCTGCTGCGCATGGCAATGAATACCGTGATCGACCGCCAACGTGCTGACCACCGCCTGCTGAGCCTGGAGGAGGTGGATACGCTGATGGACATGGCCGACCCTGCACCCGGCCCGGCGCAGGCGGCTGAACTGGACTTCGCGCTGGAAGACATGGTCGGCCTGCTGCAGCGCATGCCCGAGCGCCGTCGCCGCATCCTGCTGGCGATCCGTGTCGACGGCCTGCAGCAGCGCGACGTCGCCGATCACCTCGGTGTGTCGCTGCGGCTGGTGCAGCGTGAGCTGAAGGCCGCCCAGGACTATCTGGCCGAGCGCAGCGGAACGGGGCGCCAGGTGCGGTTCTGAACGGCGGCATCCGTCTACACTTTGACGCCGAGCAGAACCCCGCAGCGTGCGGGTCCGGCATGAGCCCCCATGGATCCTGACGATCGCCCGCAACGCCCGCTGGATGCCGTCGAGCGTCAGGCGCACGCGTGGGTGGTGCGGCTGACCTCGGGCGAGGCGACCGCCGCCGACGGGCGCCGGTTCCGCGCGTGGTGTGAGGCTGACCCGCGCCATCGCGAAGCGTTTGGCCGTGCGCGCCGGCAGTGGGAGCAGGTGCGGCTGGCCGGCGAGCAGCTGCCAGCGGCCGCGCGTCAACCGGTCGCGCCGACGCCGGCCCAGCGCTGGAGCCGACGCGCCTTCCTGGGCGCCGCGATTGCCGCCCCGGCCAGCCTGGTAGTGGTGGCGGCCATCCGCCCGCCGATGGGCCTGTGGCCCTCGGTGACAGCCATGGCAGCCGATTTCCATACCGGCACCGGTGAGCGACTGCAGATCGCGCCCTCGCCGCAACTGAAGATCGAACTGGATACGCAGAGCAGCCTGCGCCGCCGCGCGCACACGCAGGGCGAAGGCTTCGAGCTGGTGCAGGGCCAGGCCGCGATCGAGACCCAGGCCGGTCTGCGCCTGGCGTTGTTCGCGGGCCCGGGCTGCGTGATTGCCGATGAGGGCGCGGTGCGCCTGGACGTACGCAACACCCAGGGCCAGGTGCGGGTGACCTGCCTGCAGGGCAGTGCCCGCATCGAGCATCCGCAGGGCCGGCTGCGGCTGCAGGCGGGCCAGCAGACCCGGTACGACGAGCGCCTCAGTGGTGTGGTGGCCGAGGCCGTGGCGTCGGAAGTGAGTGCCTGGACGGAGGGCATGCTGGTGTTCCGCCGCGCACCGCTGCGTGAGGTGGTGGAGGAGATCAACCGTTACCGCCGCGGCAAGGTACTGCTGGGCGAATCGGCATTGGCGCGCGCCCCGGTCAGCGGCCGCTTCCGCATCGATGATCCGGACGCGGCGCTGGAGCAGCTGCGACGGACGATGTCGCTGGATCTGCGTCGCTTTCCGGGTGGCATCGCCGTCCTTGGATAGATGAAGGCGCTGGCCGTGCGCGCCGCGCCGGGCTGTTGCAAGCAAGGAGAATCCAAGGATGCGCAACGAGACCATCGGTGTGCTCGATCTGCGCCGCAATCTGTCTGCATTGCTGGAAACCACCCAGCGAAGGCCCCTGATGGTGCATCGCTATGGTTCGCCCTGGGTGTGCGTGGTGTCTGACGCGCAGTGGCAGCAGCAGGCGGTGCTGCTGGACTTCAATCCGCAGTCACACCCATTGGCGATGCTGCTGCGGCTGCAGCAGCAGGAGATGCCTTTGGTCGAATCCGGGGCGCTGCCGCCTGCGGTGCTCGCACGCGCACTGCTGTTGGCGGGCATGCATGGCATCGACGATCCCACGCAGCTGCATGAGCAGGTACTGCATCATCGGCTCTGGCACTGGTTCGTGGCGGGCGCCCACGGGGTGATGGAGGGCTGGCAGCTGCCCGCACTGCGCGTTGCGCTGGCGTCATGGTGCAATGACGTGGACATGACCGATGCACTGGTCGCATTCGCCGCCCGCAGCGACGTGGCGGTACTGGCCCGCCGTTGTGGGGGTGACGCACCGCGGCTGCAGCGCGAAGCCTGCAGGCGGATGACGCTGCGATGACGTTGCCGATGAAGCGCCACCCCGTGCACAGAGTTGCATTCGCGGTGTCGCTTCACCTGCCTTGCTGACGTCTTCTCCAGAGTACGACGCACCACGCGTCGTGGAGCACGGGCGGCGCAGATGGAAGACAGTCGCAGGATCAGCATGCTGGAGCTGGATCGCCACCTGAGCCAGTCGCTGGAGCAGGCACGGCACACGCCCCTGAACGTACAGCGCTATGGCCGCTCGTGGGTCTGGGTGCTGTCCAGTGACGCCTGGGCGGATGCGGCGCGCTGGGCGGCACTGGACAGCAGTGCGCATCCACTGGCGGCACTTCGAAAGGCCCTCGACCTGCGGCTGTGGCCCTGGCCCGACGCGGCCATGAGCGCGCTGCCGCTTGGCGCAGCCGATGCGCGACTGCTGCAACGTGCGGCCCTGCTGGTGATCGTGCGTGATCTCAACACTGCGCAGCGCGTGTACGACGACCTGCGCTACCACCAGGCCTACCGCATGTTCATCGGCCTCGACCACGGCACCGCGTGGTCGCCGACGCAGTGCGTGCGCCTGCTGCAGGCGTGCGTGCATCCGTTGTTGCGCGAGTGCATCGACCAGACACTGGCCAGCGTGCCGCCGCACCTGCTCGAGGCGGCACGCGTGCCGGCTGCACGTGCGCCCGCACAGGCAACCGCGCAGCGAATCGCAGGCGGATGTTTATCGTACTGACACATGCACCGCTGACCATGGTGCAGCGGTCTCTTCCAGGATGACGAGGGCGGAACAATGGCAAGGCAGGCAGGTGGTTGCAGGGCTCGGCAGCAGGGCTTCAGCCTGATCGAGATCATGGTGGTGGTGGTGATCATTGGCATCCTTGCCGCGCTGATCGTGCCGCGGTTGATGGACCGTCCGGACCAGGCGCGCGTGGTGGCGGCGCGCCAGGACATCGCGGCGCTGATGCAGGCGCTGAAGTTGTTCAAGCTGGACAATGGGCGCTATCCCAGTGCCGAACAGGGCCTGCAGGCGCTGGTGAAGCCGCCGCAGGGCAGCGGTGCGTTGCCGGTGACGCCGTATCTGGATCGCCTACCGAATGATCCGTGGGGCCATCCGTACCAGTACCAGGTTCCCGGAACCCATGGCGACATCGATGTGTTCTCGCTGGGTGCGGACAGCAAGCCCGGTGGCGACGCCGGGAACGCAGACATCGGCTCCTGGCAGCTGTGAGGCGTGCTGATGGCAGCCCGGACGCGTTCGATTTCATGCATCCACCAGCGTGGCGTGGCGGTGATCGTCGCCTTGCTGGTGGTGGCATTGGTGGCCGTGATTGCCACTGCGCTGCTGACCCGGCAGTCGGCGCAGCTGCGTGCGCTGCGCGGCGACCAGTTGCGCGCGCAGGTGCGCATGGCGGTGGACGCCACGCTGGAGCGTGCGGCGCAGCAGCTGCGTGAGGATGTCAAGGAACAGCTGACCACGGTGCGCAGCGGGCGCTGGGCGCGCCCGTTGGAACTGCAGGCGCCGTTGCCGGTGCAGGTGCAGCTGGTCGATGCGCAGTCGATGTTCAACCTGCGCAACCTGCTGGCACATGGCAGGCCGGACCCCGAGGCGCGGGGCGCGTTCGTCGCGTTGTGTACCGGGCAGGGGCTGGGCCAGGGCACCTGCGCATCCGCGGTGGACCACATCCAGGCGCGCCTGCGCGACGGCGATATGCCGGCGCAGGCGCCGCTGCCGCGCGAATCACTGATCGAACAGGCGCTGGCCGGCGCCGACCCGGTGGCGTTGCAGGCGCTGGCGCGGCGCACAGTGGTGTTGCCCGCGCAGACCCTGGTCAACGCCAATACCTGCGACCTGAGCGTCCTGCAGGCAGTGACGCCTGCGGTGGAACCGGCAAGGTTGAAGGCGCTGCTCGCTGAGCGCGACGCCGGCCACTGGCTGCTCAACCGCGGTGACATCGCCAACCGACTCCAACTGAGCAACGAACAGATGGCCGTGCTTCCGCTGGGTATCCATAGCGAGTGGTTCCTGGCCGTCGGCCGGGTGCAGGCCGACGGCAGCGCGGTTGATTTCCGCGCGCTGCTCTGGCGCGAGTACCGCGACGACGGGGTGCGTGTACAACGGGTGTGGACGAGGATCGGCGCATGACCGTGCAGCTTCGGGTGCGCCTGCCGGCGCTGGCGCACCTGCGCGCTGACAGCGCGGTGCACTGGGCGCAGCTGCACAAGGGCGAGGTGCTCGCCCACGGCCGCGACACGCTGGCGGCGCTGGGCCTGCGGCATCCGCGGGCCACGGTGCATGCCTGCCTTGATCCGAACGACCTGATCCTGCTGGAACTGCAGCTGCCGCCGCTGTCCGGGCGCCGCCTGCACGCGGCGTTGCAGGGCGAGGTGGAGGCCATGCTGCTGGATGATCTGCAGGAGGTGGCGCTGGCCCACGGTGCGCAGGCGGCAGACGGTACGGTTCCGGTGGCCTGGCTCGGCCAGCAGGCCATTACGCAGGCGCAGCAGCTGCTGGCCTCGTGCGCGCTGCAGCTGCAGGCGTTGCATCCGACGCCACTGCTGCTGCCTTGGCAGGACCGCCACGCCACGCTGCAGGTCAGCGGCGAGCATCTGCTGGTGCGCAGCGGGCGCGATCGGGGACTTGTCCAATGGTATGGCGGACGTGATGCGTCTGCGGTGATGCAGGCGTTGGCCACCCGCCTGCAACAGGCCGGCGTGCAGGCCGTGCAATGGATCGACAGCGTACCGCCGGCGTGGCCGGGCAGCCTGCCGGCCACCGCCGTCGCGCATGAACTGCAGGCCTGTGGCCCCTTGCCGGGTTGGTCATTGCCGCTGCCCGGCGCAGGCCGTCAAGCGCCGCGACTGGCGATCGGCCTGGCACTGGCGGCGGTGCTGTTGGCCGCACTTGGGCTGCAGTGGCAGGTCTCGCGTTGGCGGATCGAGGGTGAGGCGCTGCAGCAGGACATGGCACGGCAGTTCAGCGCACGCTTCCCGGAGATCACCGATGTGGTGGACCCGGTGTTGCAGGCAAGGCGAGCGCTTGCGGTTCCGCCGCCAGCGCCGCCGTTGCCGGCGCTGCAGCGTCAGGTCGCCAGCACGCTGCACGCGGTTCCGGAGCTGGCGGGGCAGGTGCACAGCCTGCACTACCAACCCGGGCAGGTGTACCTGGAGCTGGACGCTGATGCTCGGGCATTGGCCGACGATCCACAGCGGCTTGAGCGCTGGCAGCAAGCGGTGCAGGCGCAGGGGCTGCAGCTGGTGCGCGATGCCGGTGGACGCCTGCGGGTGAGCGGAGCGGGACAGTGACGACGCGAACCTTGCGGCTGAGCGAGGGGCTGGCGGGCGTGCAGCAGCGCTGGCAACGCCTGCCACCGCGCGACCGGCTGATGCTGTGGGTGATGGTGGTGGCGCTGCTGGTGGCGGGCCTGTGGTCGTTATGGCTGGAGCCCTTGCTGAAGCAGCGCACGCACTGGCAGGCCGAACTCCCACGGCTGCAGGCGCAGCAGCGCGCACTGGCACCGCTGCTGGACGCCCGTGAGCGCCAGCAGCTGGCGCAGGGCCAGCATCCGACCCTGGCCGGACTGCGTGACCAGATCAAGGCCGCCGGTCTGGCTGGCGGCCTGCATATCGAAGCGCGCGACGGGCGCTGGCACCTGCAGGTACGGGCCGTACCTGCCGATGCGCTATGGAACTGGCTGCTGCCGCTGCTGGCCGACCCTGCCATCGAGCTGCAGCAGCTGCAATTGACACGCACAGGGGATGCGAACATGCCGGCGGCACGGATTTCAGGACACATCGTGATGGTGGCCCCTGCGGGTGCCCATCCATGAGGGCGATGCGCAGCCTTGCCTGCAGTGCCGCATTGGCCCTGATCGTGGGCGTGGCCCACATGCCGGCGCCGGTGGCGGCGCAGGACACAGGCGATGAGCCGGTGCAGCTGAACCTGGTGGATACCGATATCGGTGGCGTACTGCGCATGGCAGCGCGCTTCACCGGGCGCCAGTTCCTGGTCGATCCACGGGTGACCGGCAAGATGACAGTGGTTTCCGATGGCCCGGTCAGCCGTACCCAGGCCTATCAGCTGCTGCTCGGGGCGTTGCGCATGCGCGGCTTTGCGGTGGTCGAGAACGGCGGCGTCAGCCGGGTGGTGCCGCAGGCCGACGCCAAGCTGCTTGGCGGCCGGGTGGGCGCCGGTGGTGCAGGGGGCGAGATCGCCACGCGCACCTTCCCTCTGCGCTACGAGAATGCTGCCGCGCTGGTGGCAGTGCTGCGGCCGATGATCAGTCCGGACAATCCGATCACTGCCAACCCCGGCAACAACACCCTGGTGATCACCGACTATGCCGACAACCTGGAGCGCATCGCACGGGTTATCGCCAGCGTCGATACTCCGGCCGGCATGGACACCGATGTAGTGAAGCTGCAGCAGGGCATCGCTGTGGACGTCGCGGCGATGGTCGCGCCGCTGCTGGATGCGCAGGGCGCCGAGCCCAGCCAGAAGGTGGTGGTGATGGCCGACCCGCGCAGCAACAGCGTGCTGCTGCGTTCCAGCAGCCCCGGCCGCACCCGTCTGGCGCGGCAGCTGGTGGAGAAGCTGGACCGCGCCCAGGACGAGTCCGGCAACCTGCATGTGGTCTACCTGCGCAATGCCCAGGCCAATCAGCTCGCCGGCGTGCTGCGCGGCGTGGTTGCGGGGCAGAGCGATGCGCCGGCAGTGGGCAGCAATGAAGGCATCACGCCACTGCCTGGCGATGCAAGCCGTTCCGCACCGGCGCAGCCGTCGCAACCGCAGCAGGCCAAGACCGGAAGCAATGCGCTGGAATCGCAGCGGCTGGACCCGAGCCGGCGTGACCCGATCGATGCGGGAAGCACCGGCTTCAGCCAGAACGGCATCTCGGTGCAGGCGGACGTGGCCACCAACACGCTGCTGATCTCGGCGCCGGAGCCGGTGTACCGCAACCTGCGACGGGTGATCGACCAGCTCGACCAGCGCCGTGCACAGGTGCTGGTCGAGAGCCTGATCGTGGAGGTCAACCAGACCGATGCGGCCGAGCTGGGCGTGCAGTGGATGCTGGGCAATGGACGCACCTTTGGTGGCACCCACTTCGGTGGCGCCACCGGCGGCAGTGGACTCAATACCGGTGCCCGCACCACGCTGGACGTGCTTCCCCGGGATGGCCTGAAGATCGGCGTGATCGACGGCACCATCAACCTTCCAGGTGTCGGCCAGATCCTCAACATGAAAGCGCTGGCCAACGCACTGCAGAGCAAGGGCGGCGCCAACATCCTGTCCACGCCGAACCTGATGACGCTGGACAACGAAGCGGCCAGCATCATGGTCGGCCAGACCGTGCCGTTTGTCAGCGGGCGCTACGTGACCGACGGTGGCGGCGGCAGCAACAACCCGTTCCAGACCATCGTGCGCGAGGACGTGGGCCTGAAGCTGCGCGTGCGCCCGCAGATTTCCGAAGGCGGCACGGTGAAGCTGGACATCTACCAGGAAGTCAGCAGCATCGACGCGCAGAGCGCGAACAGCACGGCCGGCATCATCACCAACAAGCGCGCACTGGATACCAGCGTGCTGCTGGACGATGGCCAGATCATGGTGCTGGGTGGCCTGCTGGAAGACAGCGTCAGCCATGGCCGTGATGCGGTGCCGGGGCTGGGAAAGATCCCGGTGCTGGGCGCCTTGTTCCGCAGCGACACGCGCAAGCGCGCCAAGACCAACCTGATGGTGTTCCTGCGCCCGCACGTGGTGCGTGACCCGGCCGCCGGCCAGCGCCTGACCCGCGACCGCTACGACTACATGCGCAACGCGCAGGCGGGCGCGCAGCCAGTACAGAGCTGGGCCTTGCCGGCGCTGTCGGCACCGCAGCTGCCACCGCAGGACCTGTCTGTACTCGGCCAGGGCAATGCGCGCGATGGCCGGGGCCAGCCGTTGCAGAACACCAGCCTGGCCGCGTTGTATCCGTCCGGTGACGGCGATGCGCAGCTGGTGCAGTTCGCGCAGGGGCTGGACCCGGCGCGTGCCAGCCAGGGCGTGGCGCAGGTGCGGGCACTGGGCCTGCAGGCCTATGCTGAAGCGACGCCCGGCGAGAGCGGGCAACGCCTGCGCGTGCGATTGCCGCGCGATCCGGCGACGCTGGACCCTGCGCTGCAGCAGCTGCGCGGGCTGGGCTACACGCCGGAACTGGTGATCGGGCCGTGAGCGCTTCCGCGCCGCTGGCGTACGCCTGGGTGCGCAGCCATGGCGTGATGCTGTCCGAAGTTGGCGGCGAGCCCGTGTTGCTGGGCACCGCCGACACCGCAGCGTGGGCCGTGGCCGAGCTGCGCCGGCGGCA
Source organism: Stenotrophomonas sp. Sm10 (assembly GCF_030985515.1). Taxonomy (NCBI): domain Bacteria; kingdom Pseudomonadati; phylum Pseudomonadota; class Gammaproteobacteria; order Lysobacterales; family Lysobacteraceae; genus Stenotrophomonas; species Stenotrophomonas sp. Sm10. The sequence continues at coordinate 26,462 of NZ_JAPTFO010000044.1, read as the reverse complement.
TGGCCCGCTTCCGTTCCAGATGCTGGATGCGGCAGCCTGGCAGCAGCGCTTGGGCGAGCAGTACCGTGACGGCGGCGATGCCGCTGCCGTGGTGGGGGCCGCCGAGAGTGAAGTCGATCTGGACCGGTTGATGCAGGACATGCCGGAGGTCACCGACCTGCTGGATGCGCAGGACGATGCGCCGGTGATCCGCATGATCAATGCGTTGCTGGCACAGGCTGCACGCGACGGTGCCAGCGATCTGCATATCGAGCCGTTCGAGACCCATTCGGTGGTGCGCTACCGGGTGGACGGCACGCTGCGCGACATGGTGCAGCCACGGCGCGCACTGCATGCAGCGCTGGTGTCGCGCATCAAGATCATGGCCCACCTGGACATCGCCGAGAAGCGGTTGCCACAGGATGGGCGCATTGCGATCCGCGTGGCCGGGCGGCCGCTGGACATCCGTGTTTCCACTGTACCGACCGGGCATGGCGAGCGCGCCGTGCTGCGATTGCTGGAAAAGGATGCCGGCCGCCTGCAGCTGCAGCGCCTGGGCATGGCCGATGACACCTTGGCCACATTCACCGGGCTGATCCGGCAGCCGCACGGGATCGTGCTGGTGACCGGGCCGACCGGCAGCGGCAAGACCACGTCGCTATACGCCGCGCTGGGCCAGCTCGACAGCAGCACCAGCAACATCCTCACCGTGGAAGACCCGGTGGAGTACGACTTCGCCGGCATCGGCCAGATCCAGGTCAATGCGCGTATCGGCATGAGCTTTGGCACCGCGCTGCGCGCGATCCTGCGCCAGGATCCGGACACGATCATGATCGGTGAGATACGCGACCTGGAAACCGCACAGATCGCCGTGCAGTCGTCACTGACCGGGCATGGCGTGCTGGCCTCGCTGCACACCAACGATGCGATCTCGGCGGTGACCCGCCTGGCCGATATGGGTGTGGAGCCGTTCCTGCTGGCGTCCTCGTTGCGCGGCGTGCTGGCGCAGCGGCTGGTGCGGCGGCTGTGCACGCAGTGCCGGCGTGCCGAGGTGGACGGCGAGGGCCGCACTGTGTGGCGCGCGGTGGGCTGTGCGGCCTGCGCCAACAGCGGCTATCGGGGTCGTACCGGCATCCACGAACTGTTCGTGGTCGATGACCGCGTGCGCGCATTGATCCATGAAGGGCAGGGCGAGCCCGCGCTGCGCGAGGCCGCGCGGCGCGCCGGCATGCGCACGTTGCGGCAGGACGGCCATCGCTGGGTCGACAGCGGGGTGACCACGCTGGAAGAAATCCTGCGCGTCACCGGCGACGACTGAGACGACGATGGCACTGTTCGATTATCAGGCCGCCAACGCGCAGGGCCGCATCGAGAAAGGCCAGCTGGACGCCGACAGCCCGCGCGGTGCGCGTCAGCTGCTGCGCGGGCGTGGGCTGACGCCTGTGCAGGTCAGTGCGGCGCGCAGTGCCGGCAGTGGCTGGGGTGCTCGCCGGTTGTCAGCCAGTGAGCTGGCCTGGGCCACGCGCCAGCTGGCCAGCCTGCTGGCCGCCAGCCTGCCGTTGGAAGGTGCCTTGAGTGCGGTGATCGAGCAGGCCGAGCGCCCGCACGTGGCGCAGGCGCTTACTGCCGTGCGCGCGGATGTACGTGCTGGCCAGCGCCTGACCGTGGCACTCGCCGCGCGGCCTCGCGATTTCCCGCCGATCTATCGGGCCCTGGTGGGGGCGGGTGAAGACTCCGGCGACCTGGCGCGAGTGATGGAGCGCCTGGCCGACTACATCGAAGAGCGCAACGCGCTGCAGGCCAAGGTGCTGACCGCCTTCATCTACCCGGCGGCGATCAGCCTGGTGTCGGTGGCGATCGTGATCTTCCTGCTCAGCTACGTGGTGCCGCAGGTGGTGACCGCGTTCGTGCAGGCGCGGCAGACGCTGCCGATGCTGACCCAGGTGATGCTGGCGGCCAGTGCTTTCGTGCGCAGTTGGGGCGTGTGGGCGGGGCTGGGCATCGCTGCGCTGGTGGTGGCATGGCGACTGGCGCTGCGCCGGCCCGAGCTGCGCCTGCGCTGGGACGCGATGCTGCTGCGGCTGCCGATGGTCGGGCGTTTCGTGCTGGGCGTGAACAGTGCGCGCTTCGCCTCGACACTGGCGATCCTGCTGGATGCCGGCGTGCCGCTGCTGCGCGCGTTGGAAGCTGCCCGGCAGACACTGGGCAATGCGTTGCTGGCGCGCTGTGCCGATGATGTGGCTGCACGCGTACGCGAAGGTGCGGCACTGGGTGCTGCGTTGAAGGTGCAGAAGGTCTATCCGCCGATCCTGGTGCACCTGGTGGCCATCGGCGAGAAGACTGGTTCGCTGGCGCCGCTGCTGGATCGCGCCGCGCAGACCATCTCACGCGAGATCGAGCGTCGCGCGATGGCGCTGACCGCCCTGCTGGAACCGACCATGATCCTGGTGATGGGCGGCGTGGTGCTGACGATCGTGCTGGCGGTGCTGATGCCGATCATGGAAATGAACCAGCTGGTGCAGTGATGCGCAACGCGCAACACGGGTAGCGCCGGGCCATGCCCGGCGAGCGCGCAGCACGGCGTGCCTTCGATTCTCCACACAATCCTCCACACCTTTTTTCGATCTTCCACAGGTTTCTTAAGCGGCCTGTCATCGGTGCGGACCAGCATGGACACGTCGCCGCAGAGTGGGCTGGGAGGCCCTCGGCGGCAGCAGGCGTGTAGTGACCGTTCCTCCCTTGGCGTTTCCCTTCGCAGTAAACCCTTCAGGAGAAGATCATGAACAAGTACAAGACCCTGGCCGCGCTGGTTGCTACCGCGCTGCTGGCCACTGCTGGTGCCGCTTCGGCCCAGACCGCCGTCACCGGCGGCGGCGCTTCGCTGCCGGCCGACCTGTACAAGGGCCAGGCCGACAGCATCCTGCCGGCCAACTTCAGCTATGCCGTGACCGGTTCGGGCACCGGCAAGAAGGCCTTCCTGGAAAACAATTCGGCGCTGTTCTCCACCACCGGTACCGTGCACTTCGCCGGTAGCGATTCGGTGCTGAACAGCACCGAGCTGAGCACCTACAACAGCACCTACAACGTGTCCGGCGACGCCAACCGCTATGGCGCACTGGTGCAGATCCCGTCGGTGGCCACCTCGGTCACCATTCCGTTCAACAAGGCCGGTTCGGCGGTTGACCTGTCGGTCACCCAGATCTGCGGCATCTTCTCCGGCAAGATCAACAACTGGAGCCAGCTGGCGGGCTTGGGCCGTACCGGCGCCATCCAGGTCGTCTACCGCGGCGAAAGCAGCGGCACCAGCGAACTGCTGACCCGCTTCCTGACCAGCGCCTGCCAGCCGGCTGACGTGTCGGGTACCAACCTGAAGCTGACCAACGGCGTGCCGGCATTCTCGGTGCAGTCGACCTTCGCCAACCTGTTCACCAGCGTGCCGTCGAACTTCATCGCTGCCCCGGCCACCGGTGGCACCGCGCTGTACAACGCCGTCTATGCCGTTGACGGCCGCGTCGGCTATGTCGGTCCGGACGTGATCCCGAGCCTGACCGATGCCACCAAGATCGCCAAGGTCAAGGGCTTCTCGCCGGATGAAGTGAGTGTGCAGGCCACGCTGGAAACCGCTGCGCCGCCGACCGGTGCCGCCGCCGAGAACCCGGCGAACTGGGTGCCGGTGTTCGGCAACCCGAACGCGGGCTATCCGATTGCCGGTTACACCAACTTCGTGTTCGGCCAGTGCTACAAGAATGGCACTGTGGGCGCCAACGTGCGTGCCTTCCTGGCACGTCACTACGGCAGTGTCGTCGATGGCAACGGCGTCGAGAAGGGTCCGAACGACGACGCGATCCGCGCGCACAAGTTCATTCCGCTGACCAAGACCTGGCGTGATGCGGTCCGCACCCGCTTTGCGACCGCCACCAACGCCGGTGCCGTGAACAACCCCAGCACCTGCTCGGGCATCGGCCGTCCGCTGTAACTGCGACTGCTTTGGTCGTTGCAGGAAACGCACAAGGGCGCCGGCAGCAATGCCGGCGCCTTCTGCGTATGTCCGCTGCATGACAGTGATGCGCCTGTCGCCTTCACGCCGTCGCCACCGTCTATGAGGTGCAGGGCGTGCCTGGCGCAGGCCCATCCGTACACACGCCGCGGCCGACGCGGCCCATCAGGTTGACGAGGTCCCCGATGTCGCACCCGCATTCGCCCACCGCCCGTTTCCCTGCTGCCCTGTGGCGCAGCCACCCGATGGCCTGGGCCGTAGCAGTGGCCCTGGGCAGCGTGGTGGCTCCGGCCACTCAGGCCCAACAGGCGTTCAGCCCCGGCTGGTTCGCCGAGCGCGGTGCGGCGCAGGGCGCGGCGGCACAGAGCGGGCGCATGCCCAATGGCGTGCCGATCCAGTTCCAGCTGCCCGCGCAGCAGCAGGATGCGGCACGGCAGAAGCTGCAGCAGTCGATCGACAACCTCGGCACGGCCGCGCAGGCCATCGCCCTGCAGCAGCGCCTGCAGGAGCAGGCACGGCAGGCGCGCCGCGAGGCGGGCTTCGTAGTGGCCGATGGCCTGGGCAAGGATGGCCTGAAGGTCGACGAGAATCCGCTGACCCGTGGCTGGATCAACGCCCGTGAGGCCATCCAGTCGCAGGCGGCCGACGGGCGGGTGCTGGTCAACATCGAGCAGACCGCCGACCAGGCGATCCTGAACTGGGAGACCTTCAACATTGGTGGCAACACCACGCTGAACTTCCTGCAGAACCCCGACTGGGCCGTGTTGAACCGGGTCAATGATCCCGCTGCAAGACCCAGCCAGATTCTCGGCCAGCTGAAGGCCGATGGCACGGTGTTCGTGGCCAACCGCAACGGTGTGGTATTCGGCAACAACAGCCAGGTCAATGTCCGCAATCTGGTCGCGGCGGCGGCGCGCATCAGCGATGCGCAGTTCCGCGAGCAGGGCCTGTACGGTGCCGACGCGAACACCTCGGCGCTGACCGACGCCGTGGGCAAGGTCATGGTCGAACGCGGTGCGCGCATCACCACGCACGAACCGGCCACGGCTACACGGGGCGGCGGTTATGTGCTGCTGGCTGGCCACAGCGTGGAAAACGCGGGCCAGATTGAAACCCGCAAGGGACAGGCCCAGCTGGCCGCCGGTGACAGTTTCGTGATCCGTCGCGGCGTGGGAACCGCCCAGAACACCGCGTCCACCACCCGCGGCAATGAGATTGCCCCGCGCTTCGTCGCTGACAGCACGGCGGGCAGTGTTCGCAACAGTGGTCTGATCCAGGCGCGCGAAGGCGATGTCACGCTGGCCGGCCGCACCGTCGAGCAGGCTGGAGTGGCCGTTGCTACTACCACGTTGAACCAGCGCGGTACGGTGCACCTGTTGAACTCGGCGTCCGATGCGGCCGGCAGCGTGACTCTGGCCGCCGGCTCGACCACGGCAGTACTGCTGGAGGACGATGGCAAGAGCACGGCGCTGGACAGCCAGCGCAACGCGCTCATCAAGGAATCGGCCGAGCAGGACAAGCTGCGTGGTTCCAGCAACAGTGGCACCTTCGATAATCTCTCGCGCCTGCAGGACCGCCGCGAGCAATCGCGCATCGAAGTCGTGTCCGGCGGCGATGTGAACTTCCAGGCCGGCTCGCTGGCAGTGGCCACCGGCGGCCAGGTGATCGCCGACGCCAGCCGGCGCAGCTATCTGGATGATGGCGCGCGCGTGGACGTCTCCGGTGCGGTGGGTGTGCAGGTGGCGATGGAAAGCAACAACGTCAAGGTGAAGATGCAGGGCAACGAGCTGCGCGACTCGCCGGACAATCGTGACAGCGGCAAGCTGATCAGCAGCGAGGTGTGGATCGACCGCCGCCAGTTGACCGAAGTTGCCGCCGGTACCGGTGGCTATGAAGGCACGCGCTGGTATGCCGGCGGCGGCCTGCTGGAAGTGGGTGGCTATCTGGACAATCAGGGGCATTCGATCAGCGAATGGGCAGCGCAGGGCGGCACCGTCCAGTTGGCAGGCAAGGAAGTCGTCAGCCACGCCGGTTCGCACATCAATCTGGCTGGTGGCAGCCTGGATGTGCAGTCCGGCGTGGTGCAGCAGAGCTGGCTGCGGGGCCGCGATGGCCAGTTGTACCGTCTTGACGACGCGCCGGCGGAGATGCTGTACGACGGCCTGTACCAGGGCTATGAAGTGAAGCAGGAACGTTGGGGGGTGACCGAATCGTTCCGCAATCCGCTGGTTGCCCCGGGCCAGCGCTTCGACAATGGCTACACCGTGGGACGCGATGCTGGCCGCCTGTTGATCTCGGCGCCCACGGTCGTCCTGGAGGGCCAGGTGGATACGGTGGCCTTCCAGGGCGCACAGCAGACGCGCCGGCCCGATCAGGGGCAGGAGGGCTATGCGCAGGCACAGACGGCGGTGGCCCGCAACGCCCAGCTGTGGCTCGGGCGTTTTGACAACAGCGGGCGCAGCGCGGTGTTCGACTCGAATGTCCGCATCGGAGCGCTCAAGGCCGATCCCCGGCCGTGGACGCTGCAGGCGCCGGTCGGGGAAGCACAGCGCAATACCGTGTGGTTGGACAGTGAGGTGCTGAGCGCCCAGCGATGGGGGCAGGTGGACCTCGCTTCGGCCGGCCGTATCGACCTCGATGGCACGCTCAGGTTGCAGGAGGGCGGCCGGCTTGGGCTCACCGCAAGCCGCGTCAGCTTCGGTGGAACGGTGCAGATTGCCGGCGGGCAGGTGGAAGCCGGAAATCTGCTTGCGGCGCTTGGCGGGCCCACGGCATTGCTGACGTCCGGACGTGGTGCGGTGGATGTCGCGGCCGGCGCCCGGATCGATCTTGGCGGTGGCTGGAGCAACGCGCTTGCAGCGCCGGAGGGCGGTCCCGCACAGGCGTGGATCGACGGCGGGCAGGTGCGCTTCAACAGCAGCCACGATATCGACGTGGGCCAGGGAGCAGCGATTCTGGTTGATGCCGGCGGTGCGATCGATGCCAACGGCAAGGGGCGCGTCGGCAAGGGCGGCAGCGTCAGTCTGCTCGCGGCCAGCACCGAGGTCGCCACCGACGGCAGCGGCCGGCTGGGCTTCGGCGAGGGCGCGCGCTTCAGCGCGCTCGGCAATGGCAGCGGCAACTTCATATTGGCAACCGGCGGTGCGGTGTCCATCGGCGTGCCTGGCACGGAAGCATCGGCAGCCTCGCTGCGATTGCAGGCAGCGCTGTTCAACAGCGGCTTCGCCGGCTATGACATCGCCGGTCACAACGGTTTGACGGTTGAAGAGGGCACCCCGCTGCAGGTGCAACGACCTGCGCTGCGCTTGGCCGACGGCGCAGCACAGGCTCTGGTCCGCGAGCAGGGCGTGCAGGCCTGGATGCCATCGTTGTACGAGGCCGATCCGAGCAGTGGTCGCGTGTCGCAGCGTGGCGGCGCGAGCCTGACACTGCGCGCGGGGCATCTGCTGTCCACGGCCGACCTGCGCGTTGGCAAGGGGGCCAGGATCGAGGTCGACCCGGGCCAGTCGATCGAACTGTCCAGCGCCGGCAACCTGAGCGTGGCCGGTCATCTGAAGGCAGCCGGCGGCCGCATCCGCCTGGATGAGGCGTTCGATCCATCCGGTGTACGTGGTGATGCACGCCGCGAGCGCCAGTGGACGATCGCCGATGGCGCGCTGCTGGACGTGAGTGGCGATACCGTTTCGCTGCGCGACGCGCGCGGGACGTTGCGCGGGCAGGTGCGCAAGGGCGGAACGATCGAGATCGGGGGCGCGCTGGACTGGGAAGACCAGGACAACGTACGCCACCTGCCACCCGATACCTTCGTGGTGGTGGAGCGTGGGGCGCGGCTGGATGCCTCCGGTGCGTCGGCGCTGCTCGATATCGATGGCAGCGGGCGCACCCGCGTGGACAGCGATGGCGGCAGCATCGTGCTGCGCAGCGGCAATTCCCTGTACCTGCAGGGTGAACTGAACGCAGCGGCCGGCGGCGACGGCGCGCGCGGCGGCACCCTGGGGGTTGCCTTCGGTGGTGGCACCTACGGCAGGACGGCAAACGGCAACGACGTGCTGGCACCGCGGATGATCTCACTGACCCAGCACGCCGCGCAGACGGCGGACCTGCCTGCACGCCTTGAGTACGGCCACGCGGCACTGTCGGTGGAGCAGATCGAGGCCGGTGGTTTCGATCATCTGGCCCTGTTCGGTGACATCCGTGCGCAGGGGGATGTCAATCTGCGCATGGACCAGAGCCTGCGCATCCAGGGCTTGAACGAGCGTTACCTCGGCTTCGTCCCGGGTGGCAGCGAGGGCGGCCACCTGCAACTGGCCGCGCCGTATGTCCGCCTTGCGCAGGGCCGCTGGTGGCAACCGGCCGGCGAAGGCACGTTGCGCCCGCTGGAGGCGCCCCTCGACGCCGGCCGGCAGCATCGCCTGGAGGTGGGCGCCGATCTGATCGACCTGCGCGATGTGACCTGGCTGGCGGGCTTTGATCAGGTCGCGCTGCGCAGCCGCGGTGACATCCGCTTGCTGGCCCCGGTCGCCAGCAGTTCGCTGGTCTCCACGCTGGCAAGCCCGGGGTCTATCGACATCAGCGCCGCACGCCTGTACCCGGCAGCCCGGGCCAAGGGACGCATCGTGGCCGGCGTCCCCGACATCGGACCTTCAGGCGAGCCGTTCTGGCAGAACCCCGACGCCGTGCTGCGCATTCATGGCATTGCAGGCGGCGCGCAACCGGCACCGGATTCTGCGTTCGGAAGCCTGGAGCTGGTGGCGGCGACGGTGGTGCAGGGCGGCAATGTGCAGGTGCCGTGGGGCCATGTGCAGCTCGGCGGCCGGAAGTTCAACGCCGATGTCGCCGGCCGCGTCGACCTGCTTGCAGGCAGTGTGACGTCGGTGAGCGGAGCGGGCCTGCAGCTGCCGTTTGGCGGCACCGTGGATGGTGTTGGCTGGCGCCGCAACGGTGCCGACTTCGATGTGCTGGGCCCCGGCTCGAACAACATCCCGATCGGTATCGACATCGTGAGCAACGCCTTCAATGGCGTGGCGGGCAGCGTGCTGGACATGTCCGGCGGCGGCGAGCTGTCCGGCGCTGCATTCGTGGCCGGACGGGGTGGCTCGGTGGACGTCCTGCGGCATGCGCTGGCGGATGCGAACCCGCGCTACCGCTTCAGCGGCAGTGACAATGCGGTCTACGCGATCATGCCGGGACGCTCGGGCACGCACGCGCCGCAGGCGCTCGCTGACGGCAGCGCCGATCCGCGCGTTGGCCAGCAGATTGTCATCCCTGCCGGGGTTCCAGGCCTACCGGCGGGAACCTACACGCTGCTGCCGGCCAGCTACGCACTGCAGAAGGGCGCATTCCGCGTCGAAGTCGGGGCTGAAAGCGCCGTCGGCAGCCGACAGCCAGTAGCGACCGGCACCGGTTCCTGGCGCGTCAGTGGACACCAGGCGCAGAGCCTGGGGGGTGGAGTCTCATCGCTGCTCACTGATCTGGTGCTGACGCCGGCGGATGTGGTGCGCCGCCATGCCAGCTACAACGAGACCTCCTACAGCGCGTTCGTACAGGGCGTGGCCGAGCGGCGTGGTGAAGCACTGCGCTGGCGGCCAACGGATGCCGGCAACCTCAACCTGGTGCTGGGTGATGGCGCCGGACGTTCGAGCGTGCCAGCCGCGATCTTCCAGGGCGTGTCACGCTTCAACGCCGGCAGCAATGACGGACGGGGCGGCACGCTTTCGGTCAATCTGCTCGCTTCCAATGAGGCGATGCTGGAGATCGCCACCCAGGGCGTTAGTGCCGGCAGTGGAAGCGGTGCCACCCTCTTCGATTCGGCGCTCAATGCGTTCCGCCCGGAAACGATGCTGATCGGCGGCGTGCTGCGACGTGACGCGACGACGTATTCGCTGGAGGGCAGTGCGCAGCACATCGTGGTGCGCAACGGCGTCACCCTGACGGCGCAGGAAGTGCTGCTGTCGGCTGCGTTCGGGGGCAAGGGGATCCTGGTCGAGCAGGGCGCTTCGATCGATACCTTGGCCGGAGCCGATCCCTCGCGCGTGGCGCAGGCCACGGCGCCCTATCTGGTGTCGGGCGGCCTGCTTGCCGTGTCCAACCAGCGCTTGACGGCGCTCAGTGCGCAGGGCGGCAGTGCCGCCGGTCCGGTGGCGATCGACATCGGCGGATGCGAGGTGGACTGCAGTGGCCAGACCCGGTTGCTGTCGGCAGGCAGCATCAATGTGGTCACCGACGGCGCCTTGAACATTGGCGACGCAGTGAGCTATGGAACGCGCCAGCTCGGCCTGGGCATGTCGGCCCTCAACCTCGGTAGTGCCGAAGCCATTGCGACGGCAGCGGCAGCTGGTGGCCTGCCGGCCGGCATGACCATGAACCAAGAGGTACTGCAGCGATTACTGCGCGGAAACACCGCCACCGGCGCGCCGGCGCTGGAGGCGCTCAGCCTGACCGCGCGCGATGCCATCAATGTGTTCGGCAGCGTGGACCTGGATACGCGTGACAGTGCGACCGGCCGCAGCAGTCTACGCAGTCTGGTGCTGGGTGCCCCTGCCATTCACGGCTACGGCAGCGCTACCGACCGCGCGCGCATCTTCGCCGATACGCTGGTCTGGGACGGTACGCTGGCCGGCACCGCATTGGCCGGCGGTGAGCAGACCCAACCAGCCGGCGAGGCGATGGTGGGCCGGCTTGGCCAAGGGCAGCTGGAGATCAATACGCGGGTGCTGGAGCTGGGGCGTGCGCCCTTCACCCGGTCCAGCTCGACGGTGGCCGCAGATCGCCAGGTGCTCGGCTTCGCCGGCGTAACGCTGGCGGCGTCGGATCGCATGCTGTTCTCCGGCAAGGGCAGCCTGGACGTCTTCCAGCGCCAGGGCGACTACGTGGCAGGCAGCGGCTGGCAGTTGAATGGCGGCGCGCTGGATATCGTCACCCCGCTGCTGACCGGCAACGCGGGTGCGCAGCTGGCCATCCGCAATGGAGGAACGGTGCAGCTGCGCGGTGCTGCGGCGACCACGGGCAGCGATGCGTTGGGTGCAGAGTTGTCGATCACGGCCGAACGGATCGGCATCGACAGCCGCGTGGCGCTGGCGTCCGGCCGGTTCGAAGCCAATGCCCGCCAGGGCATGACGCTTGGCAGCAACGCGGTGCTTGACATGGCCGGCCGCAAGGTCAGCCTGTTCGACGTGGACAAGTACAGCTGGGGCGGCGACGTGGCGCTGACGAGCCGCGAAGGTGACATCGTTGCCGACACCGGGTCGCGTATCGATCTTTCCGCCCGCAACAACCGCGGCGGCCGCCTGACCGTTGCTGCACTGGGCCCGCAGGGCGGCCGTATCGATCTGGCCGGGACCCTGCTGGGCGGCGCCAGCGGTCGCTACGATGCCGGTGGAACCGAAGTGCCCTATGACGGTGGCGAGCTGGTGGTGCGTGCACGCCGGTTGCAGGACTTCTCCGGCCTGAACGCTCGGCTTACCGCCGGTGGCATCACCGGTGGCCGGACCTTCCAGTTGAGTGAAGGCGACCTGGTGATCGGCGATGAGGTGAAGGCCCGAAACGTTGATATCAGCGTGGATGGCGGCAGCCTGCAGGTCAATGGCCGCGTTGATGCCAGTGGCGAACAGGTCGGCAGCATCCGCCTGTCCGCCCGCGACGTGCTGCGTATCGATGGCACATTGGACGCGCATGGCAGCGGCCTGCGCGTGGACAGCTACGGCAAGATCATCGACAGCCCGAACCGGGCCATGATTGAACTGACCTCTGCCAACGGCAGCCTGCAGCTGGGTGCGGCTTCCTCGATGGACCTGCGCGCCGGTACGTCGGTGGCGACCGGTAGCGGCCCGGGCCAGAACGACGGCCGCGCACGCGGCAGCGTCAAGCTCAACGTGCCCCGCGTGGGCAGCAACGATGCAGCAATCGAAGTGGCCAGCGGCATCCGCATTGCCGGCGCCGGCGACCTCCAGGTCAACGCCTTCCGCAGCTACGATTCGGCGCCGCTGGCCAGCGCTCCAGACGTGCACGGCCATCGTCCGCAGGTGATCAACCAGCAATGGCTGGATACGGTGGTGGACCTGGACAACAGCCTGTGGATGAACGCCGCGCTGGCCAATACGGGATTGCAGCAGCGCACCGCCGCCCTGGGCAGCTACCGCCTGCGTCCCGGCGTGCAGCTGGTGGCGCGGAGCAGCAATGACAATCCGCGTGGCGACCTGGTGGTGGCCGGTGATATCGATCTGTCCGGCTACCGCTACGGACCGCAGTCGAACCGGACTGATCCAGCGCGCCGTGGCTTCGGTGAATCGGCCGCGCTCGTGCTGCGCGCCGAGGGCGATATCAACGTCTACGGCAGCATCAACGACGGTTTCGCACCGCCGCCTGCCAACCCGGATGAGGACGGCTGGGTGCTGCTGGAAGGGCGGAGCGCGGGCTCGCCGAACACCGCATTTGGTGGCGATCTGATCGTGCCCGGCGAGGGCGTCAAGCTCCAGATCGGCACTGAGTTCCGCGCCGGTGCGACACTGAATTACGACCTGCCGTTCCAGGCGCTGACCTTGCCGTCGGGTACGGTGCTGCCGGTGGCCATGACACTTTCCGCAGAGCTCACGCTGCCCGCCGGCAGTGTGTTGGGGGCGGCGGTGACCACCGATGGCGGCCAGGTGCTGGCAGCAGGCACCGTGCTGGCCCAGGCGCTCACCCTTCAGGCAGGCGCACGGCTGGGCGCCGGCTTCCGCCTGCGCAGTCCGGCACCGGTGGCGGCCCAGATCTGGCCTGCCGGAGTGGCGTTGCCGATGGTGATGCGGCTCTCCGGCGCGCTGGATCTGCACGCCGGTGCCATCATCCCCTCGATGACCAAGGTGGAACTGGCCGGCGACGCTCCGGTGAAGCTGCGGGTGGCCGACGCCAGCGGCCGACAGGGGCGCAATTGGGCGTTGGCCTCGATGTTGCCCGAAGGGACCACGTCATGGGACCTGACTGCGGTGGCTGGTGCAGATACAGCGTCTGCCGATCCGCGCACGCGTCGCTGGGGCAGTGACGGCAGCATCGTGCTCGCCGACAGCCACTACAGCACCATCGGTACAGTGACCACCACGACGGAATGGAAAGGCGATCGTGTCGTCAACCTGGAAGGTTCGCTGTTCTGGTGGGGGGACGACAGTCTGGTCGGCAAGTCGCCCCGGGAGGCGGCTGAAATGCTGGGTGTCGCCGAAGGTGACATCTGTGAACTGGGACCGTTCTGCGGCGCGGCGCCGCGCCTGGTGGACAAGGAGGGTTCGCTGATGTGGTGGGGGGACGAGTCCTGGGTCGGCAGGCCTGCGTCGGAACTTGGCGCCGAGATGGGCATGTCCGAGGAAGATATCTGTGCAGTCACCGGTTACTGCTACGGCGGCGGCACGCTTACCGAAGTCACTACCTACGGCAAGCGCCTGGGCTCGCCGGCCTGGAGCGTGTTGCGTACCGGCAAGGGAGACCTGGCGCTGCTGGCGGCGCAGGACGTGCGCATGAAATCCGGCTTCGGTGTCTACACCGCAGGTACGCCCACCCATCTGGGTGATGGCAGCGATCCGCGCTTCAACGCGGCGCGTGCGCCGAAGCCGGAGAACACCTTGCTGCTTGGTTCGACCCAGGCCTCCGGGGCCTACGACGCGGCCCTCGCCAGCTATCAGGCGTGGTATCCGGACCAGGGCGGCAATCTGCGCATCGAGGCGGGGCGCGACATCATCGGCGATACATGGAGCTTCCGCGCGGAATCGGGCACGGTCCAGCGCGACCAGGCTGGCCACTCAAGCGCAGCGGTGGGCAACTGGTTGTGGCGGCAGGGAACGGGCACCACCGGCGGTGTCGTGCAGACGCCGACCAGTTGGTGGATCAATTTCGGAACCTACAGCACGGTGAGGCCCGAACTGGATGCAACCCCCCGCCTGGTGGGCTTTACCGGGTTCGGGACGTTGGGGGGCGGCAATCTGAGCCTGGACGCAGGCCGCCATATGGGCATGCTGGACAGCATGGGCAACGCGCTGGGATACGAGATCTCGCCGCATTCGAGTGCGCTTTCGGTCGCGGTCGGATCAACCGGGCGCGTGGTCGATGGCCAGTTGCATGTCACTGGCGGTGGTGACATGGCCCTGCGCAGCGGGGGTGCACTGAATCCGGGCCTGCGTGCCAGCAGTCGTGGCAGCACATCGGATCAGCAGGACCTGGACGTCAATGGCGTGGTGACCAATGTTCGTGGCAATACCCGCATCGACGCTGCGCGCATTGGTGGCCTCAGTACAGTCCAGGCCAGCTATGGGCAACTGGGCCTGAAGGATCCGCTGGTGGCCGACAGCCCGGTTGCGATGGCCGGACCGGTGCTGGTGCTGGGCGACTCAACCGCGCAGTTGCAGGCGCGCGGCGACGTGGTGCTGGGTAGTGCCGCCGATCCAGGCCGGGTTCCCGTGGCCAATTTCAACACGATCGTGCTGGATGATGGCAGCCGCGCGTCTGGCACGAGCTGGTTCTCGCTATGGACGCCGCGCACCGCGCTGGACCTGTTCTCCGCCGGCGGGAATCTGTCGCCGGGCCTGGTGGGCACGCAGCATGCGAGCGGCAGCAATCAGGCCAGGGAGGTGGTCGAAAACAGCGCCAGCAATGGCGACATCTATCTCAACTACTGGTTGTATCCCTCCCGGTTCACCGCCATTGCAGCCTCGGGCAACATCAATCTCGCCAATCTGCGCAGCGGCAGTGTGCCTGATGCCCAGGACGTCATCCTGCTGGCGCCCTCGGCGTCGGGACGGCTGGAGGTGCTGGCGGGAGGATCGATCCTGGCCGCCAACCGAGCGACACAGATCGCGCGCTCCAGCAGTGATGCCCGCATCCCTGGGCCGTTCGATCCCGGCTTCATCGCGCAGGGGCCCGGAAACGCGGGAACGGTGCGCAGCAATGTATCCGTCGATGGGAACGCCGCCAGCCCTGACACCGTGCTGCCGTATTTCACGTTCGGTCCCAATACCGCGCTTGGTGCGTCGTTGCCGGCTACGCCGACGGCGGTCAGCCGGTTCTATGCCGTGGCCGGCGATATCATCGGGCTGGGCAGCGGCAGCAGGCGGCAGCTCTCGCGCAATGGCCAGAATGGCGGACGTACCGTATTTGACTGGTTTGAGGCGGGCTCGGCGGTACGGCTGCGCGCCGGCCGCGATGTCATCAGCGCCGATGTCACCGCGCTCAACACCCGCGGAACCGATATCAGCGGGATCGAGGCGGGCCGGGACATCATCCGCAGCAATCTGACGGTGGCCGGCCCGGGCAATGTCGAGGTCAGCGCCGGTCGCCAGCTGCGCCAGGAAGAGGCAGGAAGCATCGTCAGCCTGGGCGGCATCGTGCAGGGCGATACGCGCCCGGGCGCAAGCATTGCCTTGACGGCGGGCAATCAGGCCATTGATTTCGATGCACTGCGCACGCGCTACCTGGATGAGGCCAACCTCGCCGATCCCTCGCAGTCGTTGGCTGCGCAACCGGGCAAGGCGGTGAAGATCTACGACAAGGAGTTGAGGGAGTGGCTGCAGCAGCGCTTCGGTCTGGCGGTTGGTGGCGCCGAGGCCCTGGCGGCATTCGACCGGCTGCCGAAGGAACAGCAGCGCATCTTCCTGCGCCAGGTCTACTACGCCGAACTGCGTGAAGGTGGGCGCGAGTACAATGATCGGAATGGGCCACGCGTTGGTTCTTACCTGCGCGGGCGCGAGGCCATCGCCACGCTGATGCCGGACAAGGACGCTGCCGGAACGGCCATCGACCGTACCGGCGACATCCTGTTGTACGGAGGCTCCGGCGTGCGTACCGAAGCCGGCGGCAACATCGAGCTGATGGCGCCGGGCGGACAGATCGTGGTGGGTGTGCAGGGCGTGGTGCCGCCGGCCAGTGCCGGGCTGGTGACCCAGGGGCAGGGTGACATCCGGCTGTTCAGCCAGGACAGCGTGCTGCTGGGCCTGTCGCGAGTGATGACAACGTTCGGCGGTGACATCCTGGCCTGGTCGGAGCAGGGTGACATCAATGCCGGCCGTGGTTCGCAGACCACCTTGTTGTACACGCCACCGCGCCGCGTCTATGACGGCTGGGGCAATGTGCTCCTGTCGCCGCAGGCCCCGGCCAGTGGTGCAGGCATCGCAACGTTGAACCCCATTGCCGAAGTGCGGCCGGGCGATGTCGACCTGATCGCGCCGCTGGGCACCATCGATGCGGGCGAAGCTGGCATCCGCGTCTCGGGCAACATCAACCTGGCCGCGCTGCAGGTGCTCAACGCCGCCAACATCCAGGTACAGGGTGAAAGCAAGGGCCTGCCCGTGCTGGCCACGGTGAACGTCAACGCGCTGGCCTCGGCCAGTGCAGCAGCCAACAGCGCCAGCCAGGCGGCACAGGATGTGATTCGCAAGAGCCAGGATGATGCGCGGCGCAACCAGCCATCGGTGATCAGCGTGCAGATCCTCGGTTTCGGCAGCGGCACCAGCAGCATCAACCCGCCGGCGCGTGGCAATACTGCCAACGCTGGCTATGACGCCAACAGTGCCTTCCAGTTCCCGCAGGCAAGTCGCGACCAGGGCACGCAGCGCCGGTAGGCCTCTTGCAACGGTGCCGATCAACAGTCGGCACCAAGGTAGATCCACGCCATGCGTGGATGCGATCGGGCCGGAAGAACGGACAGCATCGGGCCAGCCGCCAAGGAGCGGTGGCGGCCCCAGCCAGGACGGCACGGAGGGCAGGGAACGGCCATCAGCGGTGAGGACCACCGACACAACGCCGCCGGGTGCAGGAGAGTGCCCGGCGGCAGGAGCGGCAGTAGATCCACGCAATGCGTGGATGGCTGGGCCAGCCTCAGTGCCGACCAACGGTCGGCACCCACCAGGGCAGGCCGGGCAGTAGAAGCCGCTCGGCAGTAGATCCACGCAATGCGTCGATGGCTTGGCCAGCTTCAGTGCCGACCAAGGTCGGCACCCACCAGGGCAGGCCCGGCAGTAGAAGCAGCTCGGCAGTAGATCCACGCCATGCCTGGATGCTTTGCCTGGGCAAAAGCCTAAAGCTCCAGCACCCGCCGGTAACTCAACGGCCCACGCCCATCGCGCAGGCCCAACCGCAGTTCAAGTCCCGTGGCCGGCATTACCTCGCCTTCGCTCGGCAACACGGCCCATCCCGTTCCTGGCTGCCAGGCCCGCACCTCGAACCGCTGCACGCCGTGCGCCACGGCAATGCCCTTCGACAGTTCCGGCGCCGGCAACGGATACTGGTCCGTAGCCGTACCACTGGCCCGCCACAGCGTATTGCCCTGCCGCCACCAGCGTACCCGTTGCCAGTGCAGCCCATCGCTGCCGACACTGCGGGTGATCTCCAGCGCGAAGCTCCCATCCGGGTGCCGCTCGCTCACCAGCGACGGCGGTAGCAACCGCTGCGGTTGATCGGCCGGCCGCACTGCGCCATTCATCAACGCATCGTCTGCGCGCATTTCGATATCACGCTGGAACTGCTGCAGCACGCGCAGCGCCGTCGTGGTCTCGGCATCGGCCTGGCGCAGGCGCTGATTGCTGTTGGCCACGCTGTCGAGCGCCCGCCAGCAGATCAGCGCCAGTACGCCCATGATGGTGATCGCAATCATCACCTCGATCAGGGTGAAACCGCGCACGGCGCGCGTCATTGCGCCGCCGTCCATGGCAACTGCATCCGCGCCAGCGACTGCCGGGGTGCATCTTCGGCAACCACACTCAGCTCCAGCTGCGGCTGGCCGTCGTTGCCCGTGCGCAGATGCTGAAGCACCAGGAAGCTGCTGCGCCCCTGCACACAGCGCTGCCGGGCATCCTGCGGTGCCTGTCCGCTCAGGCGCAGTTCCTGCCAGCGATCCTGCACGCACATCAGTGCCAGGCGACGGTCACGCAGCCGTGACTGATCGTCGGTCGCCACTGCCACCGAGCGCATCACCGCTGCCAGCGCAATCGAAACGATCGCCAGCGCGATCAGCACTTCGATCAGGGTGAATCCGCGCATGCTCCGCTTCACTGCACGACCTGCAACTGTCCGCTGCCATCATCACGAAGACGCAGTTTGCGGCCATCCAGCGACAAGCCAAGCTCCCAGGCGATACCGATCCACTCCGGGCTCAGCTCAATGGGGCTGGTGGGCTGCACCGCGATACCCGTTGCCTGCCACTTCTGCGGTCGCAGCAGATCATCGCGTTCAATGATCACCCAACCGCTGCCTTCGCGGCGGCTGAAACGATAGCCGTTGGCGTCGGCCTGCCAACGCAGGGGACGGCCATCGATGCGCGCCTCATCGCGCGCCACCTGCAGGCGCTGCGCCAACCGCTCGGCTTCCTGTCGCAGCTGCCGGCCCGGGTCGAGCAGGCTGCCCAGGCCCAGCCCGATTCCGGCCGTGCAGATGCCGATGATCACCAGCACCACCATCAGTTCCAGCAGGGTGAAACCACGCTGCACGCGCTGCATCGACGTTGCCTCCTGTCCGTGTCGACACCTGCCAGCGTAGGCCTGCATGATGAAACAAAAGCGTCAGCCACAGCTGCTAGCGTAGGCGGACACGAACGTGGCGGTGGTGCGGAACATGGATGGCAGGCGCTGGGATCGCAATCGCATGTTGAGCCTGCTGGCGGCGACGCTGCTGCTGGCCGTGGTGGCCTATTGGAGTGTCACCCTGTCTGCCGTGGCGCCAGCGGCCGCGGCCAGCGAGGCGAAGGCCGTGGCGCCGGTACGGCCGATGTTCGATGCAGTGGCGAGCCTGCCGCTGGTACGGCTGCTGTCCCCCGGTGCAGTGCAGACCGAGGTGGTGGTGCTGGGCGTGATGGCCGGTGACCATGCGCCATTGGCCCTGCTCTCGGTGGATGGACGCCCGGCGGAAGCGTATGCGCCCGGCCAACGGCTCGGACCCTGCACGGTGCTGGCCAGCATCAGTGCCAGCGCGGTGGAACTGAACCAGGCCGGGCAATCGCGTAGCCTCCCGGTGCCCGAGCTGCCGCCGGTGCCGAGCGATGGCATCGTGCCCGCGGTACCGTAGAGCCGAGCCTACGCTCGGCTGCGCCTGCGCAGCATCGCCGATGAACGCAAAGACAGCCGAGCATGGGCTCGGCTCTACAAAGGCGCTGGCTCAGCGCGCAGGTCGCTGCGGCACCACCGAGCGCCCGAACGCATCGCCCATGCGCTGTCGTGTGCCTTCCAGGTTGTACTGCATCAGTTGGTTGCCGGGCTGCCGCATCAGGCGTTCGGCCTCCGGTAGCGCCGGTGATTTCGCCGTTTTCGATGCCGGCGCAAGTTTGCGCTGCAGGCAGTCCCAGGCCGGAATGCGCTCGCCATTGACCTGTACTTCGATGCAGGGCGCGGCGTCTTCCTGCTTCTTCGCCTCGTCGGCGCGCACCGGGGCCAACGCCAGCAGCAACGCAAGGGTGAGGGCAGCGCGCAGTTCCGCCATCAATGATTCACGCATCTCGAATCTCCCGCGGCAATCGACGTTCTGCAATGAAGACGTGTGGAGAAGGCAGGGTCCGCCTGCGTGCATTGCGCTGCCGTCAAAAGATGACAGTGCTGTCACAAAACTGTTGGCGGTTTTGACGCGACGTACACGTCCTGTTGGTAGACCCACGCGCCGCTCCATGGCCATTTCCTTCGATACGACGCGATGCCTTCGATGACTCCTGTTCCGTGCCGAGCCGTCCGCCTTCCGCTGCGCCTGCATCCACTGGTGCTGGCCCTGGCGGCGCTGCCGCTGCCGCTGTTCGCGCAGGAGGCGGCGCCTGCGCCCAGCGTGAACATCAATGAATACATCGTGCGCGGCAACACCGTGCTCGACCCGCGCCAGATCGAGCGCGCGGTGGAGCCGTTCCTCGGCCCGGGAAAGACTCTGGCCGATGTCGAGAAGGCACGCGATGCAGTCAATGCGCTGTACCAGCAGGCGGGCTACCAGTCGGTCTACGTGGAGTTGCCCGAGCAGCAGGTCAGCGGTGGCGTGGTACTGCTGAAGGTACAGCAGACACCGATCGGCCAGCTGCGGGTCGTGGGAACGAAGCACGAATCGCCCGAGCGCATCCGCGAGCGCGTGCCGGCGCTGGCGGAAGGCAAGGTGCCGGACTTCGAGCAGGCGCAGAAGGAACTGACCGCGCTGAACGAAGGTGGCCGCCGCCAGGTGATACCGCTGGTACGGGAGGGCCAGGTGCCGGGCACGATGGATGTGGACCTGCAGGTCGAAGAGAAGTCGCCGTGGCGTGCCAGCGCGTCACTCAACAACGACCACAGCGCCGACACCGAGAAGCTGCGCCTGAGTGCGTCGCTGGCCTACGACAACCTGTGGAAGCGGGGGCACAGCGCCAACATCGGCGTGTACCTGGCGCCGGAAGATACAAAGCAGGCCAAGGTGTTCTCGGCCTCGTACACGATGCCGTTCGAAGGCACGCCGTGGAGCCTGGAAGCCTCCGGCTACAAGTCCGACAGCCGCGTGCTGAACGCGGGCGGGCAGGTCGGTACCGGCACCGGAACCAATGTGGTCGGCAACGGCCATTCGATCGGTCTCAAGCTCAACTATCGACTGGCCGGCAGCAGCCAGTGGTGGCGCCAGCTCAGCCTCGGCGTGGACTTCAAGGACACCGAGGAAGACACGCAGATGGGCAAGGAGAGCCTGAAGACGCCGCTGAAGTACGCGCCGATCACCCTGGGGTTTGTCGGTGTGCGCCAGGGCGAGCGGGATCAGTTGAGCATCAACACCGAGCTGGTGGCCGGTACCCGCCGCCTGTTCGGCTATGGCAGTGACGCCACCGCCTTCGGCCAGAAGCGCTACTGGGCCGATCCGAGTTTCGTCGCCTTCAAGGCGGACGTGGCCAACACCCACACCTTCAGCAGTGACTGGCAGTGGTATGCGCGTGGCTCGCTGCAGGTAACCGATGCGCCACTGGTGTCGGCCGAGCAGTTCGCTGCTGGCGGCATGTACACCGTGCGTGGCTACCTGTCGGCCGAGGCGATCGGCGACTACGGCGGCCTGGCCAGCCTGGAATGGCGCACCCCGGCGTGGTCGCTGTGGAGCGGCACCGACCTGCGTGTCTACAGCTTTGCCGACGCGGCCTACCTGCGCCTGCGCCAGCCGCTGCCCGAGCAGCGTGACAAGTACAACCTGGCCTCGGTCGGTCTGGGCGCGCAGCTGCGCCTGGGTGAACACCTGCAACTGCGCCTGGACTACGCCTGGCCTTACGCCGATGGCCCGGTCACGCGCAAGGACGACCCGCGCCTGCATTTCAACATCAGCACCAGCTACTGACCCTTCCCTTGAACATGCGTTCTCCGGAGACCCTTCGCATGGACCGTTTGCTTTCCCGAGTGTTGTTGCTGCTGGCCGCGCTGGTTGCGCTGCCGGCCGCTGCGGCCGATGCCAATTGGTGGCAGGCCGAATGGAAGTACCGCAAGCCGATCACTGTCGACGCCGGCCCGCAGGGCGCGGGCCTGGCCGGTGACCCGGGTCGCACGCCGCTGCTGCTGCGCCTGCATACCGGCAACTTCGGCTTCGACGGCACCCAGGATGCGGGCAACGACCTGCGCTTTGTCTCGGGTGATGGCCGCACCGTGCTGGCCCACCAGATCGAACAGTTCGATCCCAAGCTGGGCCTGGCGCTGGTCTGGGTGGACGTGCCGGCGGTCAGCGCTGCGGCACCGCAGACGATCTGGATGTACTACGGCAATGAAAAGGCCCCCGCCAGCGGCAACGGCCAGCAGGTGTTCGATCCGGACTATACGCTGGTCTACCACTTCGCCGAGGCCAATGCGCCGGCACGCGACACCACCGCTTATGGCAACAATGCCGGTGCCGTGGTGCCGCCATCGGAAGGCTCGGTGATCGGCCGCGGCGTTCAGTTGGGTGCAGCCCCGCTGCCGCTGCCGGCCAGCGCATCGCTTGCGCAGGAGGCGGGCGCGCCGCTCACTGTTTCGGCCTGGATCAAGCCAGGCAGCAACAACGCTGCACAGGCGATCTACGCCCGTCGCGACGGTGCGTCCGAACTGGTGCTGGGCATCGAAAACCGGGTGCCGTTCGTGCAGCTCAATGGCCAGCGCAGCACGCCGGCGCAGCCGATTCCGGAAGGGCAGTGGGCGCATGTGGCGCTGACTGCGGAGAAGGGCGCACTGCAGTTGTACCTCAATGGCCGCGTGGTCGCCCAGCTGAGCGGCGAGCTGCCGGCGCTGACCACCGCGCCGGTGGTGGGCGCTGATGCGCCGGGCGCGGTGCAGCCGCTTGCCAATTTCGAGGGCGCACTGGATGAGCTGCGTATCTCGCGCGTGGCACGACCGGCGGCACTGCTGCTGGCCGATGCCACCGCACAGGGCGCCGACTCGCGCCTGATCAGCTACGGTGCCGACGAGCAGTCCGCCGGGCAGAGCCACTTCGCCTTCATCCTCAAGGCGATGCCGTTCGACGCCTGGGTGGTGGTCGCTATCCTCGGCCTGATGATGCTGCTGTCGTGGGCGATCATGATTGCCAAGGGGCGGCACTTCGGCCGTACCAGCAAGGCCAATGCAGTGTTCACCGAGAGCTTTGGCAAGCTGTCCGGCGTGCCGCTGCGCACCCTGTCCGACATGGACCGTCAGGGCAAGGCACCCACCGCGATGCACGACGGTTCGCTGTGGCGCATCTACCAGGTGGCCATCGATGAAATGCAGCAGCGCCACCAGCGCGATGGCAACAGCGGTTACCTCAGTGGCGCCACCATCGCCGCGATCCGCGCCTCGATGGATGCGGTGATGGTGCGCGAGCAGGAAGCGATGGCACGGCGCATGAACTGGCTGTCGACCACCATCGAAGGCGCGCCGTACGTGGGCCTGTTCGGTACCGTGATCGGCATCATGCTGGTGTTCGTGGTGGCGGCGATGGCCGGCGCGGTGGACATCAATTCGGTGGCACCGGGCATGGCCGCGGCGCTGCTGTGTACCGCAGCCGGCCTCGGCGTCGCGATTCCGGCGCTGTTCGGCTACAACTACCTGGGAGCACGTGCCGAGGCGATCGGCGCCGACATGGCGGTGTTCATCGACGAGTTCGCCGCGCGCCTGGCCGAAGAGCAGGACGGGCGCGGCCCGGCCGCGGTCCAGGGCTGAGGGGCGCGCCATGGGCCAGAAGGCGAAGTTCGGCATCAAGAAGCGCGAGAAGGGCATCAACGTGACGCCCTTCGTCGACGTGCTGCTGGTGGTGCTGGTGATCTTCATCCTGACCAGCAACGCCTCCATTCCCGGCATCGAGGTCAACCTGCCGAAGGCCAGCAACAGCGTCGCGCTGGAGAAGCCGAAGACCAAGGCGATCACCATCGACCCCAGTGGTCAGGTGTTCCTGGATGCCTATCCGGTGACGATGGCCGAGCTGGAAGACCGCCTGCGCACCGAGCGCGCGACCACGCCGGATTTCCCGGTGATCGTGCGCGGTGACGCGCAGGTGCAGTACGCCCGCGTGGTCGAGGTGCTGGACCTGCTGCGGCGGCTGGAGCTGGCCCAGGTCGGCCTGGTCACCGGCAAGGCGCAGGGCTGAGGCATGACGGCCCATCAACCCCCTCGGCCGGAGCCCGGCATACGCGGTCGCCAGTTGCTGGTGACCTTCGCGTTGGTGCTGGCCGCTTTGCTGGTGCTCGGCATCGCCGTGTGGTGGATGCTGTTCAAGGACACCGCCAGCACCCGCCGGCCGGTGGTGCAGCCGCCGATGCTGGCGCTGCCACCACCCCCGCCGCCGCCGCCACCGCCGCCGGAAAAGCCACCGGAACCGGAGACGCCGCCGGAAGAAGCGATGCCAGAGCCGGAACCTCTGGATCCACCAACGCCGGCTGAAGAGCCAACGCCAACGCCGGACAACGCCGACCCGGTGACGATGAATGCTGATGCGCAGGCCGGCGGTGACAACTTCGGCATCCAGTCCGGCAGTGGCGGCGGCTCATCCGGCGTGGGCCGTGGCGGCGCCGGCAATGCCACCTATGGGCGCTATCTCGGCTACCTGATGCAGCAGGCGATCTCGCGCGACGACAAGGTCAAGCGCCTGGCGTTCCAGCTGCAGGTGAATGTGTGGCTGTCCAACGATGGCCGCCTGGAAAAGGTCGAGCTGGTGCGTGGCAGTGGCAATGAGGAGGCCGACGCGGCCGTGCTCGATGCGCTGCGACGCATCGGCAAGGTCGACCAGGCACCGCCGCCGTCGCTCGATTTCCCCGCCCGCGTGCTGATCCAGGGCCGCCGGCCCGGGGCCTGATTCCCGACTTCCGTGATTTCCCTTCTTTCGATGAGAACCGTGATGAACGACCACGTCCGCGCACGAACCGACTCCCGCCGCCCGCGGCCGGCCCGACGGGCGCTGCTGTGCTGCGCCGTGCTGCTCAGCCTGGCCGCCCCGGCCGGTGCGATGGCCGCAGAAACCACCATGGTCAAGCTGATCAAGGGCCTGATCGCCAGCGGCGCGCTGAAGCCAGAAGACGGCCAGGCATTGCTGGTGCAGGCCGAGGCTGAAGCAGCGGCCGCATCGCGCACTACGACCACCGCACCTTCGGCCGCCAGCGGTGGCGTGGCCCTGGAGGCCGGCGATGTGCGCGTGCCCTACGTGCCGCAGAGCGTGCGCGACGGCATCCGTGACGAAGTGCGCCAGGACGTGATGGCGCAGGCCAGGTCCGAGGGCTGGGCGGCACCGAACGAAGTGGCTGAGTGGACCAAGCGCATCAAGGTCACCGGTGACATGCGCGTGCGCAGCGAGTCGCGCTTCTTCTCCGAACGCAACAGCGACATCGTGAGCAACTGGTCGTCGATCAATTCCGGCAACGGCTTCGACACCAACACCAACACCAACCTGCAGCTGCCGCCGCTGCTGAACACCCGCCAGGACCGCCGCAACCTGTGGCGCATCCGCGCTCGCCTGGGCATCGAGGCGACCATCGGCCAGCACACCACGGCCGGCGTGCGCCTGGCCAGCGGCAGCAGCAATGGCCCGGTGTCGACCACCGAACAGCTGGGTGGTGGCCTGAGCAAGAAGGACGTGTGGCTGGACCAGGCCTGGCTGGCCTACAGCCCGGCCGATTGGGTGACGGTGCGCGGCGGCCGCTTCGGCAATCCGTTCTGGACCAGCGATACGCTGTTCTCCAACGACCTGAACTTCGACGGCCTGGCCGCCAACCTGAAACACGACTTCAACGGGGGAGATCTCGAGCTGTTCGGCAACCTTGCGGTGGTACCGCTGGAGTACACCTCCGACAGCGCGCCCAGCCAGAGCCGGGTCAAGACCCCGAACGAGAACAAGTGGCTGTCCGGTGCACAGGTCGGCATGAACTGGCGCTTCAACGACGACAATGCGCTGCGTGCCGCACTGGGCTACTACGATTTCAAGAACATCAGCGGCCGCCTGTCCTCGCCGTGCGCGCTATATGCGGGCGCGGTGGGCTGCGATACCGACTGGTCGCGCCCAGCGTTCATGCAGAAGGGCAATACCCTGATGCTGATCCGCGACATCGCGCGCAATCCGCTGGACCCGGCCAACACGCCGACCCCGCAGTATGTCGGCCTGGCCTCGGCATTCCGCCTGGCCACGCTCAACCTGCGCTGGGATACGCAGCTGGCCCAGGGCATCGGCCTGCGCCTGGATGGCGACTACATCCGCAACCTGGCCTACGACAAGCAGACCATGTTCAGCCGCGCCAACAACGGCATCGTCAACAACTACGGTGCCGGTGGCGCCGCCAGCATCGATACCTTCCGCAGTGGCGACACCGCCTGGATGGCGCAGGCCACCTTCGGTGCCACTGACCTGAAGGAGAAGGGCCAGTGGCAGGCGCTGCTGGGCTACAAGCATATCGAGGCCGATGCGCTGCCGGACGCCTACAACGACCCGAACTTCCACCTCGGTGGCACCAACGCCCGCGGCTACTACGTGGGCGGCGCCTACGCTCTGGACGCGCGCAGCTGGATCAGCGGCAAGTGGATGGCGGCCAAGGAAGTGTCCGGTGCTCCACTGTCGATCGACGTGTTCCAGCTGGAGTTCAATTCCGGGTTCTGAGTGACGGCGTGATGTGGATCACGTAGTGCGTGGCGGGGGCGCAGTGATGCGCCCGTCTAGGGAAAGGAGACCACGCGTTGCACATAAGGAGGAGTGGATGAGCCGTCGCAAGCTGTTTGAAAGTTCCGAACCGTCCAGTCGATCGCTGGGCATCGGGCCGGCCTATGTCTCGGTGGAGGGGCTGCGCCAGCACTTGGCAGAGTTCCTGCTGTATGCAGGCCGGCCGGTGGTGATCATGCGCGGGCGCAGCGAAGTGGGTTACTTCCTGCCGGCGCGCTGCTGGCGCCAGCGTGACGACGATCCGCTGGCGGCGGCCGCCGCCGGCCAGCTGTTGGACGCGGCCGGGTTCCAGGCCGAGGATATCCAGCAGGTGGAGCAGGAATTCAACGCGATGCGCCAGCGCACCGTGCTGCATTCACGGCGCTGAGCGATGCGCAGTGGCAGCGGTTGCTGGAGGTGGTGGAAAAGACCCCGGTGACCCTGGTGA
>NZ_JAPTFO010000043.1:0-36179 GCF_030985515.1 Stenotrophomonas sp. Sm10 | reverse complement strand
TTGCCGGCCAGCGGCCGGCACTACCCCTGCTGGCCGAGCGCGCGCAGCAGGCCGCGGGCCTTGGCGCGGGTCTCGTCCAGTTCCTTGTCCGGGTCCGAATCGACCACGATGCCGGCGCCGGTGCGGAAGCTCACCTCGTGGCCATCCACTTCGGCGGTACGGATCAGGATGTTCAGGTCCAGGTCGCCATCGCGGTTCAGCCAGCCGAACGCGCCGGTGTAGGCACCGCGCGGCACCTGCTCCAGCTCGCTGATGATCTGCATGCAGCGCACCTTGGGGCAGCCGGTGATGGTGCCGCCCGGGAACGTGGCGGCGATCACCTCGCCGGGCGTGACCTCCGGGCGCAGGTGGCCGCTGACGTTGCTGACGATGTGGTGCACATGCGCGTAGCTCTCCACGGTCATCAGCTCATCGACCACCACGGTACCGGGCAGGCAGATACGGCCCAGGTCGTTGCGCTCCAGGTCGATCAGCATCACGTGCTCGGCACGCTCCTTGGGGTGGCCGACCAGTTCCTGGATGCGCGCGGCATCATCGTCGCCCTCGAAGCGCGGACGCGTGCCGGCAATAGGACGCGTCTGCGCGTGGCCGGCATGCACCGACACCAGCCGTTCCGGCGAGGAACTGACCACGTGGCGGCCGTGCGCGCTGAACAACCCGGCGAACGGTGCGGGGTTGGCACGGCGCAGCTGCGCATACAACGCCTGCGGGCTGACCGGCGCGGCGAACTGCGCGCTCCAGCGCCGCGACAGGTTCACCTGGAACACATCGCCGGCACGCAGGTAGTCGATCACCCGGCGCACGCCATCGGTGAAGCGCTGTGGCGCATCCTCGCCGACCGACTGCGGCGGCTGCCAGCCCTGCCCGGCCTCCGGCAATGCCTGCGACGCCAAGGTCATCAGCGCCTCCAGCAGGGTCTGCTCACCGGCTTCGGCGATGACGAAGCTGGCGTCGTTCTGGTGGTCGTGCAGCACCGCGGCCGGGCAGCGCAGCGCCAGCGCGGTCGGGCGGCCGTCCGCGCGCGCGTGCGCCGGCAGCACCGGTTCGATCTGGCTGGCCACTTCGTAGTCCAGCATCAGCGCCCAGCCGCCACGGAACGGCAGGCTGTGGCTGCCGTCGTGCGGCAGACGTTCGTGCTGCCAGGCGCGATCCAGCGCCTGCAGGAACGTGCCGGGCTGCACGGCACCCTGCAGGTCGCGCACCTGGCCATCGGCGTCCAGCCGCAGGCCCTCGCCCTGCGTGGCCAGCAGCAGGCTCCAGCGGCCCTGGGCGGTGCCCGAGGCGGTGGATTCCATCAGCAGCGGGAAGCGCGCCGGGTCATGATGCTGCAGGGCCAGCAGATCGATCGGGTGCGGCAGCGGTTGGATCAGCGGTGCGTGGGTCATGATGGCCAGTTCAGGGATTCAGATGCACGGAAGCCGCCTTGCGGCGGCTCCGTAGAACGCGGCATCGAGCATGGCCCGACGCTACAACTCGGTCAGACGCGCTTGAAGATCAGCGTGCCGTTGGTGCCGCCGAAGCCGAAGCCATTGGACATCACCACGTCGACCTTGGCCTGGCGTGCTTCGTTAGGCACGTAGTCCAGGTCGCAGCCTTCGCCCGGCTGCTGCAGGTTGATGGTCGGCGGAATGACGTTGTCCTGCAGCGCCATCACCGAGAAGATCGCTTCCACGCCGCCAGCAGCGCCCAGCAGGTGGCCGGTCATCGACTTGGTGGAGCTGACCATCATCTTGTAGGCGTGGTCGCCGAAGGCGGTCTTCATGGCCATGGTCTCGCCCAGGTCGCCCAGCGGCGTGGAGGTGCCGTGCGCGTTGAGGTAACCCACCTGTTCCGGGGTCACGCCCGCGTCCTTCATGGCCATGACCATGCAGCGCGCGGCGCCTTCGCCGTTCTCGCTCGGTGCGGTCATGTGGTACGCGTCGGAGCTGGCGCCGAAGCCGGCCAGTTCACAGTAGATCTTTGCGCCACGCGCCTTGGCGTGCTCGTACTCTTCCAGGATCAGGATGCCGGCGCCGTCGCCCAGCACGAAGCCGTCACGGTCCTTGTCCCACGGGCGCGAAGCCTGTTCCGGGGCGTCATTGCGGGTGCTCATGGCCTTCATCGCGCAGAAGCCACCCAGTGCGGTCGGCGAGGAGCCACGTTCGGCACCGCCGACCACCATCACGTCGGCGTCGCCGTACTGGATCATGCGCATCGCGGTACCGATCGAATGGTTCGAGGTCGCGCACGCCGACACCGCCGAGAACGACGGGCCCTTCAGGCCGGTGATGATGCTCAGCTGGCCCGGCAGCATGTTGATGATGGTCTTGGGCACGTAGAAGGGCGAGATCTTCTTGCCCTCGTGGAACTCGATGGTCTGCTCTTCGATGCCGAGCAGGCCGCCGATGCCGGCGCCGACGATGGCGCCGATGCGCTCGGCATTGGCGTCGGTGATCTCCAGGCCCGAGTCATGCAGGGCCATGAACGAGGCACCAAGGCCGTAATGGATGAACGGGTCCATCTTCTTGGCATCCTTGCCGCTGACCCGGAATTTGCCGAACAGTTCGTTGTCGGCGGTGATGTCAAAGCCCTTGACCTCACCTGCAATCTTGGTGGTGAACCGATCCAGGTAGGCATCAGAAATGTTGGTCAGCGGACCGATGCCCGAACGACCGTGGGTGATGCCTTCCCAGCTGCTGGCCAGATCATTGCCCAACGGCGAGACGATACCCAGGCCGGTTACGACGACGCGACGCTTCATTGCTGATTCTCCTGACCCGAAGGTTCAATCGGGTAACACGGTTTGCTTCGGTGTGATGCCCAAACACACGGGGCCGCAACTGCGGCCCCATGGGGTGCGGTGCGCGGCGAGCGTGAGCCCGCGCGCGCACTGCCGTCTGACATCAGGCCTTGACGTGGGCCTTGATGTAGTCGATGGCGGCCTGCACGGTGCTGATCTTCTCGGCTTCTTCGTCCGGGATCTCGCACTCGAATTCTTCTTCCAGGGCCATCACCAGCTCGACGGTGTCCAGCGAGTCAGCGCCCAGGTCATCGACGAACGATGCGCTGTTGGTGACTTCTTCTTCCTTGACGCCAAGCTGTTCGACGACGATTTTCTTGACGCGTTCTTCGATGGTGCTCATGGGATCTCGCTCCAGATGGAGTTGTGGTTCAAAAGTGGTCGCCATCAAGGGCGATGGCCGTGGGATAGTGTAGTGGAAACCGGCGCGGCCTTGCATTGCAGCAAAAACCTCCGCAGATCAACCACTTGCGGCGCAATCCCTGCGCCCCTTGCTTACGGCATGTACATGCCGCCGTTCACATGGAGGGTTTCGCCGGTGATGTAACCGGCAGCCGGGCTGGCCAGGAACGCCACCGCATGGGCGATGTCCTCCGGCGAACCCAGGCGTTCGAGGGCGATGTCGTTGATCAGCGCGGTACGCGCTTCTTCCGGCAACGCCTTGGTCATGTCGGTGTCGATGAAGCCGGGTGCGACAACATTGACGGTGACGCCGCGCGAGCCGATTTCCTTGGCCAGCGACTTGCTGAAGCCGATGATGCCGGCCTTGGCGGCCGCGTAGTTGGCCTGGCCGGCGTTGCCGGTCACGCCCACCACCGATGCGATGTTGATGATGCGGCCCTTGCGCGCCTTCATCATGCCGCGCATCACCGCCTTGCTGGTGCGGAACACGCTGGTCAGGTTGGTGTCGATGATCGACGCCCAGTCCTCGTCCTTCATGCGCATCAGCAGGTTGTCGCGGGTGATGCCGGCATTGTTGACCAGGATCGAGATCGGGCCGAATTCCTTGGCGATGCCATCGAGCACGCTGTCCAGCGCAGCGGCGTCGGTGACGTTCAGCGCGCGGCCGTGACCGCCGTAGGCGGCCAGGCGCTCACCGATCGCGGCGGCGCCGGATTCGGTGGTGGCGGTGCCGATGACGGTGGCGCCCTGGGCGGCCAGCAGATCGGCGATGGCGGCACCAATGCCACGGCTGGCACCGGTGACCAGTGCGATTTCACCCTGCAGGGGCTTGCTCATGTTGTTTTCCTCAGACGGGAGCGGCCGCCGCACCGTGCCGCTTGCAGCGGCCACCGGTACGGTCGGCAGGAAACAGGGAAGGTCAGGCCGACCATGCCTCGCGGGCAGCTTCAAAGTCGCCCGGCGTGGCCAGAGGACGGCCGTCGATGGCCTTGTCGATGCGCTTGACCAGGCCGGTCAGCACCTTGCCTGGGCCGCACTCGGCGATCTGGGTGATGCCGCGGGCGGCCAGCGCCTGCACGCAACCGGTCCACTGCACCGGCTGGTACAGCTGCTGGACCAGCGCGGTGCGGATGGCGTCCACGCCGTCGTGCACCTGGGCATCGACGTTCTGCACCACCGGCAGCTGCGGCGCCTGCCAGGACAGGCCGGCCATCACTTCGGCCAGGCGGTTGGCGGCTTCGCGCATGAGCGGGGTGTGCGAGGGCACGCTGACGGCCAGCTTGACCGCCTTGCGCACGCCCTTCTCGGCCAGCAGCGCCAGTGCACGGTCGACCGCATCGGCGTCGCCACCGATCACGATCTGGCCCGGCGAATTGAAGTTGGCCGGCACCACCACCTGGCTGCCTGCGGCTTCGGCGCAGACGTCCAGCACCAGCTGGTCTTCGGCACCGAGCACGGCGGCCATGGCCCCGACACCGGCCGGTGCCGCTTCCTGCATCAGCTGGCCACGCAGGCGCACCAGGTGCGCACCGTCATGCAGGCTCAGCGCGCCGGCGGCGACCAGGGCGGTGTACTCGCCCAGGCTGTGGCCGGACAGCACCGACGGGCGCGGGCCGCCCACGGCGTTCCAGGCGCGCCACACGCCGATGCTGGCGGCCAGCAGGGCCGGCTGGGTGTATTCGGTACGGTTGAGCATTTCCTCCGGGCCGCCCTGGGACAACGCCCACAGGTCGACACCGGCACCATCGGATGCCTCGGTGAAGGCTTCACGCACCTGCGGGTGCAGTTCGGCCAGCTCGGCCAGCATGCCCACAGACTGCGAGCCCTGGCCGGGGAAGACAAAAGCGAGGGTGGATACGGTCACGCGGTCATCCGCTTGTTGCAATCGAAGCGGGCCATGATAAGGGGGAATCCGCTGTGTCGTCTGTACGTGCGCGTATGCAGGCGTATGGAGCAATGACAGGGTCAGATCCCTTTTCCACCGGAAATGGGATCTGACCCCGGCCGACGATCAGCAGAACAGCTGCAGGACGTCCAGATCGCCGTCGGCGAGGAAATCCACGCACAGGCCCACCAGCATCAGCACGCCAGCAGTGCTGGCACCGTGGGTGATGAAGATCGAATGGGCCAGCGCGCGCGCTGACCGGCCCAGCTTCATGCAGACCCTGGCCAGGCTGCGCAGGCGGCCACTGACCGCATGCACGTGCTCGCGCACCGGTGCCTGGGCACCGCCCATCGCCTCGGCCATCATCGCCTGCAGGTGCTCGGGGCGGTCGGCATAGTACTTGGCCACGCCATAGCCGAACATCAGCCAGTCGCGGGCCTGGGCTTCGGACAGGTCCATCACTTCCAGTGGATCTTCCTCGAAGTCGATGAAACCGACCTTGTCGCCATCCCAGGTGAGGTTGCGCGGCAACGGCTGGCCGAAATAGGCGCCGCGCGCATGCGCTTCGGCAATGGCCTGCATCGCCGCCATGACCAGCCGATCACGACCGGCCTCGTCGGCCTGGCGCAGGCAGGTATTGAACGAGCTGCCGTTGTCGCCGATTACCAGCGCGGCATGGCCGGTGCCCAGCACGTCAGGCACGTTCACACCTTGCGCCTGCAGTTCTGCAAGGCGGCGGGCCTCGGTTTCGCGTGCGGCGTCGCCGCCACGGTGCGGAGGAGGACGAAGGGCATCGAGGTGGAAACGACGGGCAACAAAATTGAGCAGGCCAAGGGCCAGCGCCCGGCTTCCCTTGCCGTACTGCTTCAGCCAGGCACGTTGCCCTTCGATGACGATGGGCTCAACCATGACAGGTCCTCCTTAAACGCGTTACGGCCCCGGAGGGCCGCAACGACAAAGCTTCACATTGTCGTAACTTGCACTATCAATAGCGCAACAGAGCCGAACCCCACGTGAAGCCACCACCGAAGGCCTCCAGCAGCAGCAGCTGGCCGCGCTCGACCTTGCCCGAACGCACGGCGGCGTCGAGCGCCAGCGGCACCGAGCCGGACGAGGTATTGCCATGCTTGTCGACAGTCACCACCACCTGGTCCATCGACATCTCCAGGCGCTTGGCGGTGGCTTCGATGATGCGCAGGTTGGCCTGGTGCGGAATCAGCCAATCCAGGTCGGACTTGTCCAGGCCGTTGGCGGCCAGGGTCTCGTCCACGACCGAGTCCAGCGCCTTGACGGCGTACTTGAACACGTCGTTGCCCTTCATGTTGATGGTGCCGCCACCGTTGGCGCCGTCCTTGAAACCGCTCGAGACGCCGACCGGGTTCCACAGCAGTTCCTTCTTGCTGCCGTCGGCATGCAGGTGGGTGCTGAGGATGCCGGTCTCTTCGTCGGCCTTGAGCACGACGGCGCCAGCGCCATCGCCGAACAGTACGCAGGTGGTGCGATCGTTCCAGTCGACCATGCGGGTCAGCGTTTCGGTGCCGATCACCAGCACGTGCTTGCAGTCACCGGAACGGATGAATTTATCGGCCACGCCCAGCGCGAACACGAAGCCCGAGCAGGCTGCGTTGACGTCGAAGGCGGGGCACCCGGCCACACCGAGCTTGGCCTGGATCAGGCACGCGGTGGACGGGAAAATAAGGTCAGGCGTGGTCGTACCCACCACGATCATGTCGAGCTGCGAAGCGTCGATGCCTGCGGCTTCCAGCGCGCGCAGGGCGGCGTTGTAGCCAAGGTCGCTGGTGGTTTCGCCTTCGGCCGCGATGTGCCGTTCACGAATGCCGGTGCGCGACTGGATCCACTCGTCCGAGGTTTCGACCATTTTTTCAAGGTCGGCGTTGGTCAGGACTTTTTCCGGCAAATAGCTGCCGGTGCCCGCGATCCTCGAGTAGATCCGCTTGCTCATCATGTTTCCTGTTGCGCGGGCCGCCGATCACCGGCACGCCCGGGAAAGAAGGCAAAGGCCGCTGCCCGGAGGCAGCGGCCTTCCCGGCACATCAATCTTCTTCGACGGCCGAGGTCTTGGTCTGGATGACCTTCTTGCCGCGGTAGAAACCATCGGCAGTGATGTGGTGACGCAGATGCACTTCGCCGGTGGTCGGGTCGGTCGACAGCTGCTTGGCGCTCAGGGCGTCATGCGAACGGCGCTGGCCGCGGCGGGACGGGGTAACACGGGATTTCTGGACAGCCATGGGATTGCTCCAAACTCGGTTCGTTTTGCTTCGTCGTTTCGTCGCACAGGACGCCAGCGCCCAGCACACTTTTCGCTTTCGCCGCAGCCGCCGACGACAACCGGCTGCTATTGTTTCTTCAATGCCGCCAACGCCGCAAACGGGTTGGCCTTCTTTGTTTCTTCTTCGCTCGGCGCCCAGTCCTTGTCGACTGCTTCACCGTCGGGCGACAGCGGTACCACCGGCACCGCCAGCACCAGCTCGTCCTCGACCAGATCCAGCGGCTTCAGCTGGCCATCTTCCGGCACCAGCAACGCCTCGTATTCCTCCGGCAGGGACGATTCCTCGTCCTCGTCGCGGATCAGGCCAAGCCTCTGGGTCACCTTCACCGGCAACAGGAATCGCTGCATGCTGCGCTGACAGGTCAGCGGCAACGCGGTGTCGATGGTCAGTTCCACATAGGATACCCGCAAGACGTCGTCGCGACCGAATTCAAGCGAGTAGACGCACTCGCCGTCGGTATCTGCGACCAACCCCTGCAGGCGGGTCAATTCAGCCAGGGAGACCTGACCGTCGAAGCGCCTTCGCGCTACAACCATCCGCCAGGCATCCAGCGTTTCGGGCACGTTCGCGGACATAAGCCGCTGAATACTAAGGATCGGAGCGGCGGCTGTCAAATGCCCGCCATACAGGACTTGCCGCTGGCGCTGCAGACGGGCCAGACTGCTTCGCCCTGCCCCGGTATTGTCGCATGTCACTGGTCCTGGCCTCCACGTCCCGCTACCGCCGTGAACTGCTGCAGCGGCTGGGCCTGCCCTTCGACTGCGCGCGCCCTGAGGTGGATGAAACCCCGTTGAACAACGAAGCGCCCTTGGCCCTGGCCACCCGCCTGGCCGCCACCAAGGCGGTCGAGGTGGCGTGCCGGCATCCCGGCGCGTGGGTGATCGGCTCGGACCAGGTCGCGGACCTGAACGGCCAGCCACTGGGCAAACCGGGTACGGTCGAGGCCGCCTGCGCACAGCTGGCGGCGATGTCCGGGCAGACCGTGCACTTCCATACCGCCGTCTGCCTCAGCCGTGATGGAGCATCATTCACGGCCACCGATCTGACCGAGGTCCGCTTCCGCGCACTGGAACCGGACGAGATCGCCCGCTACGTGGCCACCGAACAGCCGCTGGACTGCGCCGGCAGCTTCAAATGCGAGGGCCTGGGCATCAGCCTGTTCGACGCCATCGACAACCGCGACCCGACCGCGCTGATCGGCCTGCCGCTGATCACGCTATGCGGATTGCTGCGCAGGGCAGGTTTCGCGGTGCCGTGAACGGTAGAGCCGAGCCCATGCCCGGCTGTTTTTTTTGAGGCTGCCTGCATCTGAAGCAGAAGCAGCCGAGCATGGGCTCGGCTCTACAGGACCAGAGGACCTCAACGAACCTCGAACGGCTGCTCCTGCCACGCCTCCACGCTGCCATCGCGGCCATGCAGGCGCAGCCCGAGCCAGTGCTTGCCCGGAGCCAGCGTGGTGGTATCCAACGATGCGTCGAAGCCCACCGCCGGATGCTGCGGATCGGTACTGTCCGGCCAGGTGTGGCGCACGTCGAACACACGCCCGTAGCGGGCATCACCGATGGAGCGGCCATCGACCAGCACTTCAACCCGCGCCAGGCCGACGCCATCCTTGAACGCCCAGCCCTTGATCGCGAGCGTGCCGGACACCTTCTCGCCGTTGGACGGCGCATCCAGCCACGCCATCGCCGGCGTCACGCACGGCCCTTGCGCGCGCTGCACCGGCAGGCGGAACAACAGGAAGCGCTGGAATCCGTGATCACTGCTGACCACGCGTGGCGCAGGCAGCGGCCCCACCTGATCGCAGATGGCGTGATAGCGCGCCAGCAGTTCGCGATAGCGCTGGTCGCTGGGTGACAGCACCAGCAGCATCGGCGCCGTGCGCTCGCCCTGATGCAGCAGGCCCCACTGTGCCAGCTGTGCGGTGCGGCCATGCTTGTCATTGAGCGGATGCGGCAGCACCTTGATGTTGCCATTGCCCAGCTGGAAACCCAGTTCAGCGCCGACCTTGAAGTTGCCGGCCAGCACGCGTGTCCCTTGCGGCATCTGCCGCAACTCCTCGCGCACCGCTACCGCCAGGGGTTGCCAGCCGGCGAAATTGCGCGGGTAGTACTTGCTGCCGGCCATCTGCTCGCGCAGTGCCGGCGTGGAGGCCATCAGGTAGTAGCCGAAGGCCAGCACCATGCCCGCACCGGCCAACCACCAGCCGGTGCGGCGCAGCCAGCGCGGCCAGCCGTTGAGCACCACCGGCACCGCCACCAGCAGTGCGAGGTAACCCGGCAGCGGCCAGTGGAAACTGATCCGCTCGACGTCAGTAAAGAAGCCGAGCACGAAAATGCCCAGCGTGGATACGCCGCCCACCAGGCCGAAATAGCGCCACTGCACGCGCGCGCCGCCACCGCTCCGGGTTCCTGCCAGCGCCACCTTCCACATCGCCATGCACAGGATCGGCGTCACCAGCATCGGCTGGATCACCAGGAACCACAGCCCGCCCCATTCGAAGGCCCAGGGATGACGCTCGACCACCTGGAATTTCAGCCCGGCATCGTGGTTGTCCGCATTCCACGCCAGCAGTGGCAGCCACGCCAGCACGCCCACCGCCAACGCGACCCATACGCGCGGATCGGCCAGCATGCGCCGCCCCTGCGGCAATGCCAGCAGCGCAATGAAACCCACGCCGATGACACCGATGAAGCGGTAATGGCTGAGCGCACCGATCAACAGGCCCAGCGCCAGCTTCATCGCCGAGGAGGCATCCACGTTGTGCAGCAGGCGCGCGCCGGCATGCAGGCAGATCACCGCCGCCAGTGCCATCGGCACGTCCGGCACCGCCAGCAGGCCCAGCGTCGCCGACAACGGCATCAACAGCGTGAGGCTGCCCGCCTGCCAACCGGCCACGTTGCCGAACCAGCGCGTGGCCGTGCGCACCACCAGCAGCGGCAGCAGCGCACCGATGGCCAGGAATGGCAGGCGCAACGCGAGCACGTGATGGCCACCGATCTCAACGCCCAGCCGGGCCAGCCACGCGGTCAGCCCGGGCAGGTCCGAATAGGCTGCGGCCAGATGCTGGCCTTCCTGCCAATAGAACGCTTCGTCGACGAACAGCGGCAGGCGCGCGGCAACGATCAGCTTGGCCGCTGTGACCAGCGTCCATAACCAGAGAAATATCGTCCGTGCGCGCTGTTCGCCTTGCATTGCTCTATGGATAATCGAGTGGATTCCAGATCTGAGACGATCATGCCAGCCTCGTCCCCCAATCCCAGCATGCTAACCGATCAATTGCGTCAGGCCCTGCGGGAGGCACAGGATCAGGTCAACGCACTGGTGCTGGGCAAGGTGCCGGAAGTCAGGCTGGCCTTCGTCGCATTGCTGTCCGGCGGCCACCTGCTGATCGAAGACCTGCCCGGCCTGGGCAAGACCACGCTGGCGCATGCGCTGGCCAGCAGCCTGGGCCTCAGTTTCCAGCGCGTGCAGTTCACCTCAGACCTGTTGCCCGCCGATGTGCTGGGCGTGTCGGTGTATGAAGCCGGCAGCCGCCAGTTCCAGTTCCACCCAGGCCCGGTATTCACCCACGTACTGCTGGCCGACGAGATCAATCGCGCCCCCCCGCGCACGCAGAGCGCGTTGCTGGAAGCGATGGCCGAGCAGCAGGTCACCCTGGACGGGCAGACGCACCCGCTGCCGGACCCTTTCTTCGTCATCGCCACACAGAACCCGGTGGACCTGTCAGGCACCTTCCCGCTGCCGGATTCACAGCTGGATCGCTTCCTGCTGCGGCTGGCGATGGGCTATCCCAGCGCCCAGGCCGAGCGCGAGCTGCTGCGTGGCAGCGACCGCCGCGACCTGATCGCGCGGGCCGTGCCGAAGCTGGATGACACCCAGGTGCGCACGTTGCGCGACGCGGTGAACCAGGTGCATGCCAGCGACGCGCTGATCGACTATGTGCAGGCCCTGCTGACCCGCAGCCGCCAGCACGCAGGCGTGCGCGTCGGCCTGTCGCCGCGTG
Organism: Stenotrophomonas sp. Sm10; assembly: GCF_030985515.1. NCBI lineage: Bacteria > Pseudomonadati > Pseudomonadota > Gammaproteobacteria > Lysobacterales > Lysobacteraceae > Stenotrophomonas > Stenotrophomonas sp. Sm10. The sequence continues at coordinate 24,816 of NZ_JAPTFO010000043.1, read as the reverse complement.
CCGGCCTGGCGCTGCTGCGTGCAGCCAGAGCACATGCACTGCTGCTGGGTCGCGGGCATGTGGTGCCCGAGGACGTGCAGACGCTGTTCGTCGCCGTGGCCGGCCACCGGTTGGTGGCGGAAGCCGAATCCAGTTCGGGGCCGGCATTGGCACGCGCGATCCTGCAGACCGTCGCGGTGGATTGAACGTGGCCACACGCTGGGCACGCATGCAGCTGCTGGCTCGGCCGCGCAGGCCCGAAGCCTTGCCGAAGCGACTGGATCGCCATCGCATCTATGTGCTGCCCACCCGCTTCGGCCTGTTCGTTGCAATCCTGCTGGCAGCCATGCTGCTGGGCGCGCTGAACTACAACAACAATCCCGCCCTGCTGCTGGCCCTGCTGCTGGCGGCAGCGGCAATCGCCAGTGCCATTGCCGCGCATCTCCAGTTGTCCGGCGTACAGATCGACGCGATCTCCGCCGAGCCGGTACCGGCCGGGCAACCCTTGCGCCTGCGCGTGGACCTCTCTCTGCGGGATCCGCGTGCGCGGCACGGTCTTCATCTCCAGCTGGGCGACAGCCAGGCCTGGACCTCGCTGCCTGCACACGGCCGTGGTGAAGTGGAACTGGAGGTTCCCAGCGAACGCCGGGGCTGGCTGGAGCTTCCACGTATCCGCCTGTCCACGACCCAGCCCCTGGGCCTGGTGCGGGCGTGGTCGTGGGTGTGGCCGGAACAGCCGCTGCTGGTCTACCCACTGGCCGAAGCCCTGGCGCCTGCACTGCCGGAGAGCGGCAGCGATCCGCTGCATACCCGTGCCCACGCCAGCGGCGAGGAACTGCATCAGCTGCGCCCCTACCGGGCGGGCGATGCGCCGCGCAGCATTTCCTGGAAGCACTCGGCACGCCGCGACAGCCTGCTGGTGCGCGAGTACGAAAAACCGGTCGGCATCGAAGTAGTCCTCGACTGGCGCGCATTGGCGCCGCTGGGCCAAGAAGCACGCATCGCTCGATTGGCGCGCTGGGTGGATGTAGCCGAGCGCGAGGGCCGCCGCTACACCCTGTTGCTGCCTGCACACCCGCCGTTCGGGCCCGGACAGGGCGCCAGCCACCACCACCTGTGCCTGCGCGCGCTGGCGCTGATGCCGCATGACTGAGACCCCGGAGCTGCTCGACCGCAACGCCCGCAACTGGACCCTGGCCAGCGCGGCGCTGGCTCTGTTGCCGCTGCTGCTGCAGCTGCCGCCACTGCTGGCGGGCGTGATCGCGCTGGCGGCGATTTTCACCGCCGCCCTGTCGCGGCGGACAGTGCTGCCGATGCCGGTGCGCCTGCTGCTGGTGCTGGCCATGCTCGGCGCCATCGTCTGGCAGATGGGCATGGTGCGCCCAGGACGCGACACCGGTTGCGCGCTGCTGGCCGCGATGCTGGCGATCAAGTCCAGCGAGCTGCGCAGCCTGCGTGATGCCCGCAGTCTGCTCGGCTTTGCGCTGTTCTCGCCCTTTGCAGCATTCCTGCTCGACCAGGGGCCGCTGACAACAGCACTGGCCGCGCTGGCCGGGGTCAGCGCACTGCTCGCCCTGCAACGCCTGGCCCAGGATGAAGGCCATGCTGGCCGCCTGCCGTTGCGCGGGCAGCTGCGTGGTGTCGGCCGCCTGCTGGCGATCGGCCTGCCGCTGGCATTGGCCTGCTTCTGGCTGTTCCCGCGCCTTGCCACGCCACTGTGGGGCGTTCCCGAGCGCGCCGTGGGTACACCGGGGCTGTCCGACAGCATGGAACCCGGCCAGTGGCTGGACCTGATGGCCGACGACACCCCGGCGTTGCGCGTGCAGTTCTTCGGTGCCCCACCCGAGCCGGCGCAGCGCTACTGGCGCGGCCCTGTACTGACCGCCTTCGATGGACGGCGCTGGACACGCGAGCCTGCGAGCGCGCGGCGACCTGCTGCGGTGGTTGAAGCCGGTACACAGGGCTGGGATTACCAGATCGACTACGAGCCGACTGACCGCCGCCAGCTTGTGGCGCTGGACCTGCCCAGCGGTGCGCCTGCGGGCAGCATGCTGGATGCGGACATGAGCCTGCGCAGCGAGCGCCCGCTGGCCTCGCTCAGCCGCTGGCGATTGCATTCGGCCCCTCCACGGCAGTTCGACAGCACGCTGTCGCCCCTTCTGCGCCGCGCGACGCTGCAGCTGCCGGCCGGCTTCAACCCGCGCACCGCCACCCTGGCCCAGCAATGGCGACAGGACACCGGCGGTGATGACGAGGCCATCGTGCGCCGCGCGCTGCAGTGGATCACCACGGATTTCTCGTACACGCTGGATACCCCGGCGGCGGGGCGCGACCCGATCGACGAGTTCCTGTTCGGCTACAAGGCCGGCTTCTGTGAACACTTCAGCTCGGCTTTCGTGGTGCTGATGCGCAACGCGGGTGTACCCGCGCGGGTGGTGACCGGTTTCGCCGGCGGCACCCGCAACCGCATCGGCGACTACTGGGTGGTGCGGCGGATGGATGCCCACGCCTGGGCCGAGGTGTGGCTGCCGCAGCGCGGCTGGGTACGGGTAGACCCGACGGCGGCCGTGGCACCGGAACGCATCCTGGACACGCTGGACGACCGCCTGCAGGCCGGCACGGACACACCACTGCGACAGCGGTGGCTGCAGCTGGGCCAGATGGGGGATTGGCTGCGCCGCGGCTGGAACGATCTGGTGCTGTCCTTCGATGCGCGCCGCCAGCAGCAACTGCTCAAGCCTTTCGGGCTGGACGATCTGGGTCCCGGGCAGCTGGTCGCCGGCTTCGTCGTGGCCGCCCTGCTGGCACTGGCGTGGATGGCCTGGCTGCTGGCCCGCGGCGAGCGCGAACGCGACCCGCTGCTGCGCGCCTGGCATCGCCTCGGGCGACGCTACGCCCGCCTCGGCCTGGCCCGAGAACCGCACGAAACCGCACTGCACTGGGCACAGCGGGTTCACCGGCAGCGACCCGACCCCACCCTGCTCGCGCTCAGCCAGCGTTTCGCCGACGCGCGCTACGCTGGAACTTGCAACGACCTCGCCTCATTATTGCGGGACCTGCGCAGGCATCGCCCGACTTCCGGAGCCTCCCCATGAACACCAAGTTCCTCCTCACCGCTGTGGCCACGCTGGCCCTGTCGGCCTGCGCCACGGCCCCGAAGCCGCTGCAGGGACAGTTCAGCCTGGTCTCTCCTCGCGACTCGGTCGCTACCCAGCAGGTCGGCACGCCGGTCCGTTGGGGCGGTCGCATCATCGAAACCAAGCCTGGCCAGGGCGAGACCTGCTTCCAGATCATCTCGCGCCCGCTCAATGGCAGTGGCCGCCCGAACACCACCTCGTCCGATGCCAGCGACGGCCGCTTCATCGCCTGCCGTGCCGGCTTCTACGACCCGGCGGTGTTCGAGGCCGGTCGTGACGTCACCTTCATCGGCAAGATCGACGGCTACCAGAACACCCGCATCGGCGAGTACGACTATCGCCTGCCGAAGCTGGCGGCCGATGTCATCTACCTGTGGCCGGAACAGCGCCAGGTCGATGTGGTGCCCTACCCCTATGGCCCGTGGGGTCCGGGTCCGTGGGGCCCTTACTGGGGCGGCTATGGCCGCTGGGGCTGGTGGTGATCGCCACCGCACAGGCATGACGGAAAGGCCGCCCTCGGGCGGCCTTTTTCATCCACGCATGGCGTGGACAGGGGCTTCAACGCCCAGGCGCACCGAAATGCCCCAGCGGTGCCCCCGCCAGCAGGTGCATATGGATATGGAACACGGTCTGCCCGGCATGCTCACGGCAGTTCATCACGATGCGGTAGCCGTCCTGCGCGAAGCCCTCGCGGCGCGCGTACTCGGCAGCGGCCAGGGCCAGTTTGCCGATCAGGTGCGCCTGCGAGGGCTGCAGGTCATCCAGGGTCGGAATGATCTCGTTCTTCGGGATGAACAGCACATGCACCGGCGCCTGCGGTGCGATGTCCTTGAAGCCCAGCACCTCGTCATCCTCGTAGACGATGGTGGCCGGGATCTCACGACGGATGATCTTGCTGAAAAGGGTTTCGTTGCTCATGGTCGGCCTCGGCGGAGATGTCTCCCGCATTGTAGGCCGCCCACGCCCGGCCACGTCCGGCCGTTGCTCAATCGCGGAATTCGCTGCGCGTACCGAACGCGTGCGACAGCGTGCCACGATCAACGTATTCGAGCTCGCCGCCCAGCGGCAGGCCCTGCGCCAGGCGGCTGGGCTGTACCTTGCGTGCGCGCGCCAGCTGCGCCAGGTAATGCGCGGTGGCCTCGCCCTCGACAGTGGCGCTGGTGGCGATGATCAGCTCCTGCACCTCGCCTTCGGCCAGCCGTCGCTCCAGCTGCTCCAGGCCCAGTTCGCGCGGGCCGACGCCATCGAGCGGCGACAGTCGCCCCTGCAGCACGAAATAGACACCGCGGAAGCCGGTGGCGTTTTCGATGGCCAGGCGGTCGGCCGGCGATTCGACTACGCACAGCTGGCTGCGCTCGCGGCTGCCGTTGGCACAGGTCGGGCACAGCTCGGTTTCGCTGAAATCGCGGCACTGCGCACAGTGGCCGATGCGCTCCACCGCCAGCGCCAGTATCTGGGCCAGGCGCTGGCCACCTTCGCGCTCGCGCTCTAGCAGGTGGTAGGCCATGCGCTGCGCCGTCTTCTGGCCCACGCCAGGCAGCACCCGCAGCGCGTCGATCAATTGTTCAAGCAGGGGTGCGGACACGGCGGTGTGCTTTGATGGCGTCGAGCAAGCTCGACAGCTACGTGTAGAGTCGAGCCATGCTCGACTGAGGGTTGCAGCGGGCGCCTGCAGCAGCAGGCGCCCCGCCAAGAATCAGAACGGCAGCTTCATGCCCGGCGGCAACTGCATGCCAGCGGTGGCCGAACCCATCTTCGACTTCGACTCGGCATCGATCTTGTTCGAAGCATCGTTGAAGGCGGCGGCGATCAGGTCTTCCAGCATCTCCGGGTCGCTGGTCAGCGACGGGTCGATGCGCACCTTGCGGCATTCCTTGGCGCCGGTCAGGGTCACGCTGACCATGCCGCCACCGGCACTGCCGGTCACTTCGATCCTTGCGATTTCTTCCTGGGCCTTCTGCAGGTTCTCCTGCATCTTCTGGGCCTGCTGCATCAGTTGGGCGATGTTGCCGCGCATAGTCTCTTACTCGTCAAAAGAACGGATGGAATCGGAAACAACCCGGGCACCGTGCTGTTGGATCAGCACCTGCACCTCCGGATCGTCCATGAAAACAGCCTCTGCCACCTGCTGCCGCTCACTACGCTGGCGGTCGGCACGCTGATGCAGGGTCTCGGCCGGAACGTGCTCGATCTCCACGGTCTCGACCACGATCTTCGGGGCCTGGCCAAGGGCTTTCTCCAGCATCTCGCCCAGGGCGGCCAGCGCACGCTCAGAGCGCAGGTACTCAAATCCGGGCGAAAGGCCCAGTTTCAAGGTCCCGTGCTGGCAACTGATGAAGGCAGCGTTGGCCGCCAGCTGCCGCGACGGGCCGCTGAGGCCGCTGTTGGCCACCAGATCCAGCCAGTCCTCGGCCGTGGCCAGGTCGCTGACACCTTCCAGCGGCGCGGTCCCCTGCACTGACGCGGGCTCGGCCGGCGCGATGGCAATGCCTTCAGTGCGGAACGGGCGCTCGGGCGGTGCAGGCTCGCTGGGAGCCACGACGGGAGCCGGCGGCTCATGCCAGGGCGCGACCATGGCGGCGTCTGGCCCCGCCATCTCGGCCGCCAGCGCCTCGTCACGCGCCTCGGTTTCGTCGGTGGCCCACGGCGGCAGGTCGTCGCCCGCTTCCGCTTCAGCAGCCGGTGGAGCGGCCTCGGCCTTCATCGGCGGCGGCTGCACAGGCTCTTCCACCGGAACCGGCTCGGGCTCCGGCGTCGGGTCCGGTTCGGGTTGCGGGGCCGGCTCGGGTTCGGGTTCAGGTTCGCGCGGCGCGGCCTGCACCGGAGCGGCCACCTGCGCCACCACGGCCGGGCTTGCCGAAGCGGCGGCAGTCGCCGGCATCGCTTCGTGGGTACCCGCACCGGTGCCACCACCGGCAGCATTGCCACCCGGCGCATTGCCTGCACCATCCACCGACTTCGGTACCGGCGGGACTGCTACGGCCGGGCGAAATGCCAGCATCCGCAGCACGGTCATTTCGAAACCTGCGCGCGGGCTCGGCGCCAACGGCAGGTCGCGCCGGCCATTCAGGGCCATCTGGTACCAGAGCTGCACCACTTCCGGGCGCAGGCGCTCGGCGAATGCGACGGCGTCCAGGCCTTCGGCAGCGGCCGCACCCGGTACCAGCTGCTGCACCTGGATGCGGTGCAGGCCTTCGGCCAGCGCTTCCAGCACGCCACTCCAGTCCGGTGAGAATTCGGCCAGCGCGGCCACCACCTGCAGCAGGCGCGGGCCATCGCCCTCGGCCAGCGCATCGAGCATCGCCGCCACCTGGGTGCGATCGACCGTGCCCAGCATGGTGCGCACCACGTCCTCGCGCAGCGCGCCGCCGGCATAGGCGATCGCCTGGTCCAGCAGCGACAGGCCGTCGCGCAGGCTGCCGTCAGCGGCCTTGGCCAGCTGTACGATGGCACTGCCATCTGCCTCGATCTCTTCTGCCGCCAGGATGCGCGTCATCTGGCCCTGGATCTGATCCTCGTCCAGGCGCTTGAGGTTGAACTGCAGGCAGCGGCTGAGCACGGTGACCGGCAGCTTCTGCGGGTCGGTGGTGGCCAGCAGGAACTTCACGTGCTCCGGCGGTTCTTCCAGCGTCTTCAGCAGCGCATTGAACGCCGCCTTGGACAGCATGTGCACTTCGTCGATCAGGTAGACCTTGTACTTGCCGCGCGACGGCATGTACTGCGCGTTCTCGATCACCTCGCGCACGTCATCCACGCCGGTGTTGGACGCGGCATCGATTTCCAGCAGGTCGATGTAGCGGCCGGCGTCGATGTCCAGGCAGGCCGCGCACTGGCCGCACGGGTCGGCGCTGGTGCCCTGCTCACAGTTCAGCGACTTGGCGAAGATGCGCGCGATGGTGGTCTTGCCCACGCCGCGGGTACCGGTGAACAGGAACGCGTGGTGGACACGGCCGCTGTCCAACGCGTTGCTGAGCGCACGGACCACGTGTTCCTGGCCCACCAGCTCGGCAAAACGCTTCGGACGCCACTTGCGGGCAAGGACGAGGTAGGACATCAGGCCACCGTTTTCCATCGGATGTTCCATTGTGCCATGCCTGTCCAGCCCCCTCGCCAACAATGCGCCCGGATGCGTCCGTGATCTGGGCGCTTGTGTCCGGCCGCGCCGCCCGCTAGAATCTGCGCCCCTGCTGAGGCGTTTGCCGGTGGCAGGGATCCGGAGAGGTGTCCGAGTGGTTGAAGGAGCACGCCTGGAAAGTGTGTAAGCGTCTAAACCGCGCTTCGGGGGTTCGAATCCCCCTCTCTCCGCCAGACAAACGCAAAAGGGCCGCCCACAGGGTGGCCCTTTTGCGTTTGTCTGGCAGATGGGATGGGTGGTGAGAAGCCCCACCGGGGTTCGACGGTTCTGCAGGAGCAGAACCGGACAGCCGCAGGCTGGTCCCGGGGCGCAACGCGCATCGGGATCGGGTGCAGGGATGCACCCGACAATCCCCCTCTCTCCGCCAGATAAATGAAGAAGCCGCCCAGTGGGCGGCCTTTTTTATTTTGGCTGGCGGCAATCGCCGCAGGCACTACCGGACTGAACAGGCGCTGCCGCCGTGGCCGGTCCAACGGCCCGCCCGCCGACGGCGCGCGATCGGCCGCGAGTCATCTGCGCCGGAGCAGTCCCCGCACGCAGGCGCCGACGAACGCCAGCCCCAGCAGCACCCACACGACCGTCATTCCCCACAACGCACCGAACGTATCCAGGACCGGCTCCAGCCGCAGTCGCGCCGGGTCGTACAGCACGCGTACCGGCTGCCCAGGCTCATAGCCGAAAATCATGCCGCCCTGCGGGTACGAGATGCGTTGGCCGGTCGCGGTGGTGAACGCGACCTGCGGATGCGATCCGCCGGCGTTCAGGCGCTCGACCTGGCCATCAACGGCCTGCGCGACCTCCAGGAACTCAAGACGATGCGTCACCTCGAGGGCGGCCACGGCAAGGCTCAACAGGCCCACCGCGCCAAACAGCAGACCGCGCATGAGCTGGGCAGTCCGGGAAAGAGAAGGGTCGGGCGTCACTGGGCAGCTCCGTTGCAGGCAGGAAGACGAATGGGGCCGGCGGATCCTGCCGCGCGGTCAGTCCCATGTGTCGAAAGCATAGCCCGGAAGCCGCCGCGCCCCGCTGCACGCCATCGCGGCCGCATGCGCCTCGCCATTGCCCGCGAACGACGCACCCGCCTGGTACAGGCGCCTGCGTCCCGAGCACGGTCATTCGAGTGGGGAAAAGTCACCTGGAAAAGGATCGGCATCGCTCCATGTACCCTGGGACGCTTCGCCCCCTCCCAACGTCTGGACGGTTGAAATGCAGCCGGACAACTCCATGGCATTTCCCATGAACCTCCGCCTCTACCGCCCCGCCGACGCCAGCGCCTGCCTGTCGATGTTCGACAGCAACGTGCCCACCTATTTCGCGCCCGAAGAGCGCAGCGACTTTGAACGCTTCCTGCGCGAGCAGGCCATGGACTGTGCATTCCAGGTGATCGAGCGCGATGGCAGCATCTTGGCCTGTGGCGGCCTGTCGCGACGCGGCGACGGCAGTGCCGGCTTCTGCTGGGGCATGGTGCAGCGCGCGCTGCACCGGCAGGGACTGGGCCGCGAACTGGCGCTGGCACGCCTGCGCCAGGCCGAAGCGGATCCGTCGATCAAGCGCATCACGCTCAGTACCAGCCAGCACACCCAGGGCTTCTATGCCGGGCTGGGCTTCCAGGTGACGCGGATCGTGTCCAATGGCCACGGCGCCGGGATCGACGCCGTGGAGATGGAGCGGGGGGTCTAGCCCTCCGCCCCGCCCCGGATCCACGCAAGCCTGGATCCAACATCGCCGCACTTCCCTCAGAAGCCCACGCGCAGGTTGATCTGCCCACCCACGTCGCGGCGGCCATCGCCATGCTGGCCCTGCACGAACATCGACAGCTGGCTGTTGCGGCCGAGGCCGACCGCCACGCCCAGCTGGCTGACCAGCGCATTGCGCGCCATCACCGCACTGTAGACATCGAAGGCATTGCCGCCCACCGCGAAGCGATTGCGGCTGGCCACATCGGTGTCACCCGAGGCGTGCTGCCAGCCGAGGCCGACCGTCAGCTGTGCCGGGAAGCGCTCGCCGCTGCCCACGTCCCAGCGCCCACGCACGCCCACGGTGCTGACATTGAGCGTGTCCTTGCCGCCTTCCAGCGCCAGCGCAGCAGTGCCGCCCTGCTCCACTGCGCGATCGCTGTCGACCCAGTGCTTGGTGAACTGCACGTACGGCTGCAGCTGGGTCCTGCCATGGGACCAGGTCCAGCTGCCCTCCACCTGCGCGATGGTCACATCCGAGTCCTGGCGGCTGTACAGGGTCTGGCCCAGCAGCGGCACCTCACGCGTGGTGCGCGTGCGGTAGTCGCCGCGCGATACGCTGCCACCGACCGCGAAACCGTTGTTCCACTGGCCCTGTGCATACAGGCCGAACGTGTGGCCACGCAGGCGGGCCCGCGAACTGCGATCGTACAGGCGCGTATCCAGCCGCTCGTTGCCTGCGGCCGCACCCAGCACCACGTGCTCGCCCAGCTGCCAGTCCACGCCCGCCATCAGCGCATTGCGGTTGGAGCGGATGTCATCGCCGTTGCCGTCACCGTCCTGGCGGAACACCTTGCCACTCCCGGCCAGCCAGGCCGAGGCTCGCTCACCACGCACGGTCGGCAGCTCACTGCCCAGGCGCTGGCGGATACCCTCCTCCAGGTAGTTGTCGTACAGCAGCACCGCGCGGCTGGCCGCATGCACTTCACCCGAAAGCTGGTCGAACGCCGCGCGCGCAGTGCCCGCGTCATACATCAGCAGGGTGTTGTACAGGCCCAGCGCCGGGCCGCTCTGCGGCAGGCTGTCCAGCGCTGCGGCAGTGTTGTACTGGTTGCGCGTCGTCGCTGCGGTGGTGAATGCTGCGGTCTGCGCCACGTCTATCTGCAGGTTGGCGGTGTTGGCGGTATAGACCGGCGTAATCGTCAGGAAGGCCGACGGCGAGGTTGCCGAAGCGAACTGCCCGCTCACGCCACCACCTGCATTGACCACCGTGTACTGCTGGCCCTGCTGGTAGCTGGTGCTCGGCGAAATGGTGTTCACCCGCACCGTGCTGCCACTCACGTTTGCACTACCGCCCACCTGCACCGTGTCGCTGCCGGTGGCACCCAGGTCGATGCCCAGCGTGCTGCCCGGCGACAGGGTCAGATTGCCGCCCACCGTAATGGTGCCGGCGCCATTGCCCGCACCGCCGCTGTTGCCTGGACCATTGCCCGGCGACAGCACGCCGCCGCTGGACACCGTCACGCCGCCACCCGTGCCACCGATGGTCCCGGTACCGGACAGCGTGGTACCGCTGCCGATGGTCCACTGGCCACCGATGTTGCCGGTGACATTCAGGCCACCGCCGGTGACCTGGCCGGTGCCGCTGAAGCCGCCGCTGTTGCCGCCCAGGTTCAGGCCGCCCGGGCCTGCCTGCACGATGCTGCCACCACCGCTGATGGTGCCGCCCAGCGTGGTGGTGCCGCCGGTGTTGATGACCAGGCCACCATTGTTGGTGATATTGCCGGTGATCGAGCCGCTGGCGCCGCCATTGCCGACCTGCACGGTGCCGCCGGCATTGATGGTGGTGCCGCCGGTGTAGGTGTTGTTGCCGGTCAGGACCACGGTGCCGGTGCCGGCCTGGGTCAGGCCACCGTTGCCGCTGATGGTGCCGCCCACCGTGGTGTTGCCGCCGACGTTGAACACCAGGCTGCCGTTGTTGGCAACGTTGCCGGTGATCGCACCGCTCGCGCCACCGTTGCCGACCTGCAGCGTGCCGCCGGTGTTGATGGTGGTGCCGCCGGTATAGGTGTTGTTACCGGTCAGGACCACGGTGCCGGTGCCGGCCTGGGTCAGGCCGCCGCTGCCGCTGATGGCACCGCCGACGGTGGTGTTGCCACCCACGTTGAACACCAGGCTGCCGTTGTTGACGACGCTGCCGCCGATGGCACCGGTCGCCCCGCCATTGCCGACCTGCAGGGTGCCACCGGCATTGATGGTGGTCTGGCCGGTATAGGTGTTGTTGCCGTTCAGGGTCAGCGTGCCGCTGCCGGCCTGGGTCAGGCCGCCACTGCCACTGATGGTGCCATTCAGCGTGGTATTGCCCGCCACATTGGAGAGCAGCGTGCCATTGTTGGTGACGTCGCCGACGATCGAGCCCGTCGCACCGCCGTTGCCCAGCTGCAGCGTACCGCCGGCGTTGATGGTGGTACCGCCGGTATAGGTGTTGGTACCGGTCAGCAGCAACGTCCCGCTGCCGGCCTGGGTCAGGCCGCCGCTGCCGCTGATGGTGCCGCCCAGCGCGGTGTTGCCGCCCACGTTGGAGATCAACGCGCCATCGTTGGTGATGTCGCCAGCGATGGAGCCGGTTGCCCCGCCGTTGCCGACCTGCAGCGTGCCACCGGCATTGATGGTGGTGCCGCCGGTGTAGGTGTTGTTGCCAACCAGGGTCAACACGCCAGCGCCGGCCTGGATCAGCGTGCCACTGCCACTGATCGCGCCATCGACTGTGGTGTTGCCACCGACGTTGAACACCAGGCTGCCGTTGTTGGCAACGTTGCCGGTGATCGCGCCGGTCGCACCGCCATTGCCCACCTGCAGCGTGCCACCGGCATTGATGGTGGTGCCGCCGGTATAGGTGTTGTTGCCGGTCAGGGTCAGCGTGCCGCTGCCGGCCTGGGTCAGGCCACCGGCGCCGCTGATGGTGCCGCCCAGCGTGGTGTTGCCGGCCACGTTGGATACCAGCGCGCCGTTGTTGGTGATGTCACCCACGATCGCGCCGGTTGCACCGCCGTTGCCCACCTGCAATGTGCCACCGGCATTGATGGTGGTACCGCCTGTGTAGGTGTTGTTGCCGGTCAGCACCAGCGTACCGCTGCCGGCCTGGGTCAGGCTGCCACTGCCGCTGACCACACCGCCCACGGTTGCCGTGGTGCCGAGGTTGTAGACCAGGCTGCCGTCGTTGGTGATGTCGCCCAGCACCGAGCCGGTGCTGCCACCGTTGCCGATCTGCAGCGTGCTGCCACCGTTGATGGTGGTGCCACCGGTGTAGGTGTTGTCACCGCTCAGGGTCAGCGTGCCGGTACCACTCTGCACCAGGCCACCGGTGCCGCCGATCACGCCGGCGAACGTGGTGCTGGCGTTGTTGCCGCCGGTGGTCAGCGTTGCACCGCCCAGCGCCACCGTACTGCCGGTAACACCGGCCAGGCCACCGATGCTCTGGTTGCCACCGGCACTGATGTCCAGCGTACCGGTGCCGGCCAGGTTCACCGTGCTGGCGTCGGACAGGCTGCCGCCCGCGCCCACCGCCAGCGTGCCGCTGTTGATGGTGGTGGTGCCGGTGTAGCTGCTGGCGCCGGCCAGGGTCAGCGTGGCCGCACCGTCCTTGGTCAGGCCGCCTGCACCGGAGACCGCACCGGCCAGCGTCAGGTCGTTGTTGCCCAGCACATCAAGCGTGGCACCGGCGCCGAGTGCAACGTTGTTGGCCAGGGTCACCGCCGCGTTGGCATCCAGCGAACCGTTCCCGGCCACGTTCAACGCACCCGTACCGAGCGCGGCATTGTTGCCGACCACCAGCCCGCCGGCATTGAGGGTGACGCCGCCGCTGAAGGTGTTCGCACCGCCCAGCGTCTGCACGCCAGCGCCGTCCTTGATCAGCGCTCCCGTGCCGCCGATGGTGCCGTCGAACGTGGTGTTGCCGACGCCGCCGAGAGTCAGCGTGTTGCCACCCAGCGCCACACTCGAACCCGCCACGCCCGCCAGCGAGCCGATGCTCTGGTTGCCGCCTGCGGAGATATCGAACGCGGTACCCGCATTGGCGAGGGTGACCGCACCGGTCGCCGCCAGGCTGCCGCCGGCACCGATCGCCAGCGTGCCGGCATTGATGGTGGTGCCGCCGGTGAAGGTGTTGGTACCGGTCAGGGTTTCGGTGCCGGTGCCTTCCTTGATCAGGCCGCCGGTGCCGGCAATCGAACCACCGAACGTGCCGTTGCTGGCATCGCCGATGGTCAGCGTGTTCGCGCCCAGATTCACCGTACCGTTGCCGATCAGCGTGCCGAACACCTGCGTACCCGCACCGGCCGACAGATCGAAGGTCGCGCCGGTGGCCAGGTTGACGGTGCCACTGGCAAGCAGGCTCGCGCCCGCGCCCAGCGCCAGCGTACCGGCGTTGATGTTGGTGCCACCGGAATAGGTGTTGGTGCCGTTCAAGGTCAGTGTGGTCAGGCCCTCCTTGGTGAGGAACCCGGTGCCGCTGAGATTGCCGTTGAGTGTCAGATCGTTGCTGCCCAGCACGGTCAGGCCGGCATTGAGAACGAAGTTGTTGCCCAGCGTGATCGCGCTGTTGGAATCGAGCGAGGCATTGCCACCCACGGTCACCGTACCCGTGCCAAGCGAGGAATTGTTGCCGACCACCAGGCCACCGGCGTTGAGCGTGACGCCACCGCTGAAGGCATTGGCACCATTCAGCGTCTGCACGCCGGCGCCGTTCTTGATCAGGCCGCCACTGCCGCTGATCACGCCGTTGTAGGTGCTGTCGGCGACGCCGCCGAGGGTCAGCGTGTTGCCGCCCAGCGCCACTGTGCTGCCGGCCACGCCGGCCAGCGAACCAATGCTCTGGCTGCCACCGCCGGAGATGTCCAGCGTGCCGGCACCGGCCAGATTCACCGCGCCGGTGGACGCCAGGCTGCCTCCGGCACCGATGGCCAGCGTGCCGTTGTTGATGGTGGTGCCGCCGGAATAGGTGTTGGCACCGGTCAGGGTCACCGTGGCTGCGCCGTCCTTCACCAGACCACCGGCACCGCTGATGATGCCGTCCAGGGTCAGCCCATTGCTGCCGAGCAGGGTGAGGTTGTTGCCGGCAGAGAGGTTGATGGCGTTGCCGAGGGTGACTGCCAGGCTGCTGTCCAGCGTCGCGTCGGCCCCCACGTCCAGCGCCCCCGTACCCAGCGCGCTGTTGTTGCCGACCACCAGGCCTCCACCGTTCAAGGCCAGACCACCACTGAACAGGTTGGCGCCGCCCAGGGTGAGGATACCCACGCCGTTCTTGACCAGCGCACCGGTGCCGGAAATCGAACCGTCGAAGGTGCTGCTGTCGGCGCCGCCGAGGATCAGCGAGTTGGCGCCGAGGCTGACCAGGGAGCCGGTCACGCCAGACAGTGAACCAATCGTCTGGTTGGCACCGGAACCCGAAATGTCGAAGCCCGCGCCGGCGGCGGCGACGTTCACCGCTCCGGACGAGGACAGACTGCCGCCGAGACCGATCGCCAGCGTGCCGGCGTTGATGGTGGTGCCGCCGGTGTAGGTATTGGTGCCGGTCAGTGTCTCGATACCGCTACCGACCTTGGTCAGGCTACCGGTGCCGGCGATCGAACCGCTGAAGGTGCCGTTGGCGGCGCTGCCCACTTCGATGTTGTTGGCGCCCAGGTTGACCGTGCCGTTGCCAACCAGCGTGCCGAACACCTGCGTGCCGTTGCCGGCCGACAGGTCCAGCGTGGCGCCGGTGGCGAGATTGACGGTGCCGCTTGCGGCCAGGCTGGCCCCGGCGCCGAGTGCCAGCGTGCCGGCGTTGACGTTGGTACCGCCGGTGTAGGTGTTGGCGCCGTTCAAGGTCAGCATCGCAGTGCCGTTCTTGGTCAGGCTGCCGGCACCGGAGAGCACACCGTTGAGGGTAAGCGCGCTGGTGCCCAGCACCGTCAGCCCGGCGTTGAGCACCACGTTGTTGGCCAGCGTCGCCAGCGCGGTGGTATCCAGCGTGGTCGCCCCACCGACGGTGAGCACGCCGGTACCCAGCGCGGCATCATTGCCGAGCACCAGGCCGCCGGCATCGAGCGAGACGCCGCCGCCGAAGGTATTGGCACCGGACAGGGTCTGCACCCCGGCGCCGACCTTCACCAGCCCGCCACCACCACTGATCACGCCATCGAAGGCCCCGTTGGTCGCGGTGCCGAATGTCAGCGAATTGCCCCCCAGCGCCAGTGTGGTTCCGAGCACGCCGTTGAGCGCACCGATGGTCTGGTTGCCGGTCGCGCCGGAGATATCGAAGCCCGCGCCGGCATTACCGAGCGTGAGGTCGCCAGCGGCAGCCAGACTGCCCCCCACGCCCAGCGCCAGCGTGCCGGCGTTGATGGTGGTGCCACCGCTGTAAGTGTTGGCGCCGTCCAGTGTCAGCGTGGCGGTGCCGTTCTTGATCAGGCTGCCATTGCCGGACACGATGCCGCCCAGGGTCAGCGCATTGCTGCCCGCTACGGTCAGCGCCACGCCCGAGCCAAGGTTCACCGCGTTGCCCAGCGTCACCGCGGTGCCGGCATCCAGCGAAGCACTGTTGTTCACCGCCAGCGTGCCGGAACCCAGCGCCCCGTTGGCGCCCACCACCAGGCTGCCGCCGTTCAAGGTCAGGCCGCCATCGAACGTGTTGGTGTTGTTGAGCGTCAGCAGACCCGTACCGTTCTTGACCAGGCTGCCGTTGCCAGCCACCACGCCGCCGAGGGTGACATCATTGGTGCCGCCCAGCGTCAGTTGCGTACCGGCACCAAAGTTCACCGCGTTGGCCAGGTTCAGCGCCACGGTACTGTCCAGCGTGGTGGTGCCACCGATGCCCAGCGGACCCGTGCCGAGCGCACTGGCGTCGCCGAGAATCAGGCCGCCCGCGTTGAGCGCAAGGCCACCGCTGAACGTGTTGGCGCCGGACAGCGTCTGCACGCCCGTACCGGTCTTGATCAGGCCACCGGTACCGTCGATCACGCCGGCAAAACTGCCATCGGCGGCACCGCCGAAGGTGAGTGACTGCGCGCCAAGCAGCAGCTGGCTGCCTGCCACGCCGTTCAGTGCGCCGATGGTCTGCGCTGCACCCGCTGCGGAGATGTCCAGTGCCGCACCGGCGCCCGCAAGATCCACTGCACCGGTTGCGGCAAGACTGCCGCCCGCTCCCAGCGCCAGCGTGCCTGCGTTGATGGTCGTGCCACCGTTGTAGGTATTGGCGCCAGACAACGTCAGCCGCGCCGTACCGTCCTTGATCAGCCCGCCAACACCGAATACCGGGCCGGCGAGCGTCAGGTCATTGCTGCCCAGCACCGTGAGGTTGGCGCCGGCGGCGAGGCCTATGTTGTTGGTCACGGTGAGCGCCGATGCTGCATCCAGCGAAGCGTTGCCGCCCACGTCCAGCTGGCCGGTACCCAATGCCTGCGCATTGCCCAGCTGCAGCAGGCCCGCGTTGAGGCCAACACCCCCGCTGAAGGTGTTGGCTCCGTTCAACGCCAGTGTCGCCGCACCGTTCTTGACCAGGCCGCCAGTGCCGCTGATGACACCGCCCAGCGACACGTCCTGGCTGCCCAGCAGATCCAGCACCGCGCCTGCACCGAGGTTGACGTCGTTGGCGAGATTCAGGGCCACCGAACTGTCCAGCGTGGTATCGGCCCCCACCGACAATGCACCGGTGCCCAGCGCGCCGGCGTTGCCCAGCAGCAGGCCGCCGCCGTTGACGGTCAGTCCCCCACCGAAGCTGTTGGCGCCATTGAGGGTCAAGGTGGTGGCACCGTTCTTCACCAGCCTGCCCGCACCGGACACCACCCCACCCAGCGTGATCGCCTGCGAACCCGGCAGCGACAACGCGGCGCCTGCACCCAGTGCCACGTTGTTGCTCAGGTTCAGCGGCGCACTGCCGTCGAGCGAGACGTTGCCACCGATGCCCAGTGTCCCCGTACCGAGCGCGCCGCTGTTGCCCAGCAGCAGGCTGCCCGCGTTTGCGTTCAGTCCACCGCTGAAGGTGTTGGTTCCGTTCAAGGTCAGTGTCGAGGCGCCGTTCTTGACCAGGCTGCCGGTGCCCGTGATGTTGCCGGCCAGGGCCAGGTTCTGGCTACCCGGCAGGGTCAGGGCCGCGCCGAGGTTGATCGCACTGCCCAGGTTCAACGCTGCCGTGGCATCCAGCGACCCGTTGCCACTGACCGTCAGCGCGCCGCTTCCCAGCGCACCGGCGTTGCCCAGCACCAGCCCACCGGCCGCAAGATTCACCCCACCGCTGAAGGTATTGGCACCGGTCAGCGTCTGCACGCCGGTACCCTGCTTGATCAGCCCACCGGTGCCGCCGATCACGCCGGCGAAGGTCTGGTTGGTGGCATCACCGAAGGTGAGCGTGCTGCTGCCCAGCGTCACCGTGCTGCCGGCAATACCGGACAGCGCGCCGATGGTCTGGTTGCCGCCGAGCGAGATGTCCAGGTCCGCGCCAACGCCGGTCAGGCTGACCGCACCGCCGGCGGCCAGGCTTCCGCCGCTGCCCACCGCAACCTTGCCGGCATTGATCGCCAGGCCGCCGATGAAGGTATTTGCGCCACCCAGCGTAAGCGTGGCCGCACCGTTCTTGACCAGGCTGCCGGTGCCACCGATGGCGCCGCCCAGCGTCAATGCATTGCTGCCCAGTACATTCAGCAGGCCACCTGCGCCGAGGTTGATGCCGTTGCCCACGCTCAGCGCCGCGCTGGCATCGAGCGTTGTCGGACCGCCGACATTCAGCGCGCCGGTTCCGAGCGCGCCGGCATTGCCCAGGACCAAGCCACCGGCATTGAGCGCCAGCCCACCACCAAAGGTATTTGCACCGTTGAGCGTCAGCGTGGTCGCACCACTCTTGACCAGGCTGCCGGTGCCACCGATCACGCCGTTGAACGTCAACGCCTGGTTGCCGAGCAGATTGAGGCTGGCACCCGAACCGAGGTTGACCGCGTTGCCCAGTGCAAGCGCCCCCGTGGTTCCATCGAGCGTCACGTCGCCGCCGACACTGAGCGCACCGCTGCCCAGCGCAGCAGCATTGCCCAGCAGCAGGCCGCCGCCGTTGAGTGCCACGCCGCCACTGAGGTTGTTCACGCCCGACAAGGTCTGCACGCCGGTGCCCAGCTTGACCAGGCCACCCGTGCCTGCGGCGAACGTGCCGCTGTAGCTGGTATCGCCCAGCCCCGCGAGGGTGAGCGTGTGGCTGCCTAGGTTGACCGAACCGCCGAGGCCCGCCAGCGAACCGATGGTCTGGTTGGCGGCCGCCGAAAGATCCAGGCTGGTGCCGACGCCCAGCGTGATCGCGCCGGTGGGCGACAGGCTACCGCCCGCGCCCAAGGCCAACGCGCCCCCGGCCAGGTTGAAGCTGCCGCTCAGCGAATTGGCACCGTTCAGGGTCAGCGTGCCCGCACCGTTCTTGGTCACGTTGCCGGCACCGGAAATCGAGCCACTCAATGTCAGCGCATTGCTGCCCAGCAGGTTCAGCGAGCCCCCGCCATTGACCACCAGGTTGTTGCCCAGGTTGAAGCCCGCCGTCGTGTCCAGCGAGGCGCTGCCACCGACGGTCAGATTGCCGCTGCCGAGTGCACCGGCATTGCCCAGCAGCAGGCCGCCGGCATTGAGGTTGACGCCACCGGAGAACAGGTTTGCGCCGCCGAGAGTAACGATGCCGGTGTTGTTGACCGTCAGTCCGCCAGCACCTGAAAGCACGCCATTCAAGCCGAACGCATTGGTCCCGGCCAGGGATAGATTGCCGCCGAGGCTGAAAGCGTTGGCCAGATTCAGACCGGCCGTGGAGGATGCGATGGCACCGCCGTTGGCGGTGAACAGCCCTGTGCCGAAGGAACCGGCATTGTTGAAATTGACCAAGCCATCATTGAGCGTGGTCGCACCTGCACCCGCCCACGCACCCTGCAGGTTCCAGGTGCCGCTGTTGACGGTGAGCTTCTGGAAATTGAGGTACTGGTTCCAGCCCAGCGTGGTCACCGCTCCGCCGGTGCCGGCCCCCGGACCGCTGACGACGTTCTGCAACACCAGCGTGTTGTTGGCCGCACCACTGCCGGTGCCGGCGTCGACCGATCCCGCAGCCGCAACCTTCACCCCGGTGACACCGGTAATCACGCCTGCAAGAGCGCTGCCGCCGCCGCTCACAACGCTGGAACCCGACACTGCGGTGAAGGTGTTGCCGCCGGTTGAATCACCCAGGTGAACGCTGCCACTGACCGCCCCCGCATTGAGGAACGTATTACCGCCAGAAGCACCCAGACCGACACGCCCGTCGATGGTGCCGGTGTTGGTCACATTGGCTGCCGCACCACCGTACGTCACCACGGTAGTCGCGTCGGAAACGCTGCCTGCGCCGATCAACGACGTGCTGATCAGGCCGGCGTTGTTGATGGTGGTGGTGCCGTTGACATTCTGTGCCACCAGCGCCTGTCCACCGAAGCCCAGCAGCGTTGCGATGTTGACGACACCCTTGATCTGTCCGCTGGCATTGTTGTTGACGACGATCGCGCTGTTGTTGGCAGAAGCATTGCCGATGACCAGGCCGGGCGAGGCGAGGATGATCGAGCTCGGATCGATCGTGCCATTGTTGTTGACCGTCACGTTGTCGCCGGTCAGCGTTGCTGCGTTGCCGCCACCTACGATCGGCGGCGTACGCAGCAATGCACCCGCGTCGATGTTCAGCGTGAGGCCGTTGGTCGCGTTGGAGTAGTTGTTGATGTTGGTGCTGCTGTCGCAGTTTACGGTTGTGGTGCCCGTGCACGCTGCGAATGCCGGTCCGCTGGCCAGTGCGGCGGCCAAAGCCGCCGCCAGCTGGTGCGCCCGCAATCGCGGCACCCGCCCTGCGCTGACCGCGCTTCCGCCGGGATTGCCGGCGATCTCCGAAGCAACCTGCATTACCCCAAGGGCACGATTGAAAACCAGACGGTAAATGCGGTTCATCGGTAAATCTCCATGAAAAGACCGGATGGCACAGCTGGCAGGTTTTTTGGAGACAATGCGGCCCACCCCGGCTCCCGATGCGGGAACAAGGTTCGAGGGCATTAACTCCTGAAAATCTTCACATCTTCACGCGGTCGCACCCGGTGACAGGTACGACAGCGTGTCCCTCAAGGCGAAAACTCCCCGGTTTCGCCCGACGAATGGCGGCACTGTGCGACCGGCGGTGCCAGCGGCATGTGAATCACGCTCGTTATTTTCATGACGTACGTCAAATAAAACGGGCGGACAAAATGGTCTTGCCGAAAATGCATATACCTGCCGAAAGCGGAGATTCCCTTCCCCGCCTTAAGTAAATCATTCAGCTGCTGGAGAGTTTCATCAGCACCAGTCCGGAAACGATCAGCACCGCTGCACCGATCCGCATCGGGCTGACCTGCTCGCCCAGGAACACGATGCCGACCACGAATGCACCAACCGCGCCGATGCCGGTCCAGATTGTGTAGGCAGTGCCCAGCGGCAGGCTGCGCATGGCTACTGCGAGCAGCCAGAAGCTGGCGATCATGCCGATGATCGTGACTACGGTGGGGGTGAGCCTGGTGAAGCCTTCGGACTGCTTCATGGACACGGCCCAGACGATTTCCAGCAGGCCGGCGAACAACAGATAGATCCAGGCCATGACAGCCCTCCTCTTGGTAGGGCCAGGCCGTCCTGGTCAGTGGTTCCCGATGTGGGGGAGGCCGTTCCTCCTGGCCGGCATTGTAGCAACGCCGGTCGCGCCGGGCCCTTGCCAGCAGACGCGGGTTACAGCCGATTCAGTGCACGAAGCTGGCGTCGATGTACCTGCCTGCGCTATAGTTGCCGTCTGCCATCGGTCAGCCGATGTGCAGTCCGGCTGTGGTCTCCGGCGCGTCGCGCGCTGCTTCCCCTGATCGGTGAACACCGGCCGCCCCTTGGGCGGCCAACGTCTCTATGGTGGCCCCGTCGGCCCCTCGCGACGCTAGGTCGAAAATCCCGCCAGGGCCGGAAGGCAGCAACGGTATCGATCGACGCGGGCGCCGAGGTCAGCCGGCGGGGCCATCGCCTTTTCGGGCGCCCCACGGCCCTGGTAGCCGCCAATCTTGATTGGCGCCCCTCGCCGGGCATGGCCCACCGCTACCGGGCCTGCGGCGTTCCCTGATGGAACACCACGCGCCACCCCTGCGCATGCCGACGCCACAGCGAACTGCGCAGCACCCAGCGTTGCGCCTGGCCATCGACGTGATGGCGGCTGCGGTAGCGCACCTGGGCCAGGCCCCGGGCCAGCAACCACACGGCGTACTGTTCCGATTCAATCAGCACCTGCGCGCGCTCCAACGGGATCTCCAGCAACGCGGCATCACGACCGTAGCATTGTCCGGAACTGCCGATCTCGCTGAAATCCTCGTCCAGCAGGGCCGAAAGGGCCTGGCGGTCACCCCGCACCTGCGGCGCATGCAGCGCGCGTTCCAGCGCCTCCAGTTCGGCGGCCAACGCTGCGTCCGCAGGCTGGCCCACGTCGATCACGCCGGATCCTGCGCCAGTACGTGCGGCGCGGTCGGGCTGGCCAGGGGCACGCACTGCCCCGGCTGCGCAACACGGTGCCCCCGCGCCGCCAGCGCCTGGCCATCGGCCACGCTGGCATAGTGGTAAAGCATCATCCGCGCCCGCAGCTCGGCGCTGTACTCACGCTCCAGATCGTCCACGCCGGTGTGCGACGGATTGCCGTGCAGGCCGCAGTCGTGGGCGATCAGCTCGTTGTCATTGGCGAAGCGGGCCAGCATCTCCGGAATCGGCCGGGTATCGCCGCTCCAGGTCAGCGCGCCCTGCAGGCGCAGGCCATAGGCCGTCTCCGGCCAGTGGTGGCGCACTGGGAACACCTCCAGGCGCACTCCCTCGTGCCAGAACGCATCGCCCACCACGATCAGCTGGAAGGCATCCCAGAAGTTCGCACCGCCCTCGGCCAGCACGTTCGGATAGTCACCGATGCGCTGGTGCAGCAGCGGCACCACCGTGGCCGGCACATACAGGCGCACCTTGCCGCGCCGCTGCGCATTGAAGAAGGTGTCCACGAACAGCCGTTCGAAGCCTGCCACGTGGTCAAGGTGCACATGGGTCACGAACAACGCCTGCGGCATGTGGCCGTAGTGCGCCTTGAAAGCGGTCAGCCCTTCACCACCACAATCAATGGTCAGCCACGGACGCCCATCCCGCTCGATCACCGACATCGGCGACCCCAGCTCGACCGCCGACGCATTGCCGACGCCGAGGAAACGCAACGACCAATCCATCAGGTGCCCCGGTTCCAGGCCATGTCATAGGCACGGCGCAGCCGCGCGTAGTCCTTCTGCACATCTTCCACGCTGCGCTCGCCGCGCAACTTGATCAGCGAGCGCAGCAGGCGCTTGAGGTTGCGTTCGCGCCAGGCGGTGGCCGGAATGCGGATCACCCCACGGTCGAAGTCGATCAGCCAGCCATGGCCGTTGCCATCGAACAGGATGTTGTGCGCGTTGAGGTCGGCATGGTCCAGGCCGGCACGATGGAAGCGGGCGATCAGCCGCCCCGTCTCCTCCCAGGGCGCGCCCCGGCCGGCGACCAGGGCGCGGTCGGCCAGCGAGCGCACGCCCTCGATCCGCTCCATCAGGATCGCGGCCCGGTAGCGCAGGCCCTCGCGCATGTAGAACGCGGCGATCGGCCGTGGCACCGGCAGCTTCTTCTCGCGCAGCGCGCGCATCAGCCGGAATTCGGCGAAGCTGCGGGTCCGGTCCGAACCGCGCCACAGGTACTGGTCGTGGCTGAGCTTCGCGGCCAGGCCGCCCCGCAGGTAGTGCCGCAGCACGCTGGCCCCGAACGGCGCATCGACGAACCAGGCGCTGCCGCGGCCGCCCTCGCCCACCGGCCGGGCCCTGCTGCCCCAGTGCTGGGGCGAGAACAGGCCGATGTCGGCTTGCCGCAGCCGCTCGCGGTCGAACAGAATGGCCCCGATGCCGCGACCCTCGCGGCATGGCGTCAGCGCTTCATTGGCGTCGAATGCGACCATTTCATTGAGTCTAACAACACATGGCATCAGCGTCCTCCTCCTTGTGCCTGCTGCGCCTGTCCGCACTCGGCGACGTCACCCACGTGGTGCCCCTGGTGCGCACCCTGCAGGCTGCGCGCCCGGACACGCCGATCCACTGGATCATCGACAAGGTTGGCCACAAGCTGCTTGACGGCCTGCCCGGTGTCACCTTCCATGCCTACGACAAGAAGAGCGGCATGGCTGGGGTCAAGGAACTGCGCAGGCAACTGCCACCGGGGCGCTTCGAGGCGCTTCTGCAGATGCAGGTCGCATTCCGCGCCAACCTGCTGTCAGCCTTCATTCCGGCCGAGCGCCGCATCGGCTACGACCGCAGCCGCTCCAAGGACCTGCACGGGCTCTTCATCAACGAGCGCATTCCTGACCGCCCCGGCATCCATGTACTGGATGCCATCGGCAGCTTCTGCGAACCGCTGGGCCTGCGCCAGACCGAAGTCAGCTGGGATCTGGCCGTGCCGCCCTCCGCCTTCGAGTGGGCCGCCGCGCAGTGGCAGGACGATGGCCGCCCGGTGCTGATGATCTCGCCCTGCTCCAGCCACGTGCGGCGCAACTGGTATGCGGACCGCTATGCAGCGGTGGCCAACCACGCCGCACAGCGCGGTTGGCGGGTGGTGCTGTGCGGTGGCCGCAGCGAACTGGAGCGCCACATGGCCGATGCGATCCAGGCGCAGCTGCAGACGCCGGCACTGGACCTGGTCGGCAAGGACACGTTGAAGCAGCTGCCTGCCCTGCTGGCCCGCGCCAATCTGGTGATGACCCCGGACTCGGGCCCGATGCACATCGCCAACGCGATGGGCGCCAAAGTGCTGGGCCTGCATGCAGCCAGCAATCCGGACCGCAGTGGCCCGTACTCGGACCGCCGCTACTGCGTGGACCGCTACGATGATGCCGCGCGCAAGTACCTGGCCAAGCAGGCGACGGACCTGAAGTGGGGCACCAAGATCGAATTCGACGATGTGATGGAACTGATCACCGTGGAAGACGGTATCGCTGCGTTCGAACGCTACGTCGCCGACCACCTGGGGTGATCGGCAGCCTGCCCGGGTTTACGTGCGCTGCGCGTAATCCTGGTAGGACTTCTCTTCCACGTACGCCGAGCCCAGCGCCAGGTTGATCGCCTTCTTGATGCGCGCGCGCTCGTCGTTGCGCAGGTAGACACTGCGCGCCAGGTCGATGAAGCCCTGGTCGAACGCCTGCACCTTCTCCTTCAGGCGGATGTCGTCCTCGATGTCCCACAGCTGCTCGTTGACCGCCTTCAGCTCGGCACGCAGCTTGGCGATGTCCTTCACCGCGGCCGGGTGTGCCATCCAGGTCTGCTCCAGCGCCGACAGCTCCTTGCGCACATTGGCCAGCTTGCCCTCGTCGCTGATGCGCTCGGACTTGATCTGCAGGATCGAGATCTTGTCCAGCAGCTCGCCGAAGGAAACGGGGACGAGGATTTCAGCGGTCATCGGGAAAAGCTCCAGCAGGTGATGCGTACATGTTAACCCGCAGCGTCCGCACGGATATCCCGGGTAGATCCACGCCATGCGTGGATGAGCCTGCCAGCAGGAACAGCATCCACGCACCGCGCGGATCTCCCGTGATCCATCTGGAGGAACAAGCCCCTCTGTTGAGGGGCTGCCCCGACAGGGGCGGGGAGAGGCCGGCAAAGGGAGGGGCCCACGCGTTGCGCAGCAACGTGTGGGCGACGCGCAGAGCGCGTCGCGTCCCGCGCCAGATCAGTACAGGGTCACTACGGCGGGATGCCCGCCGCGCATCCACGCACCGCGCGGATCTCCCGTGATCCATCTGGAGGAACAAGCCCCTCTGTTGAGGGGCTGCCCCGACAGG